>NZ_JBYTBG010000008.1:0-147354 GCF_058788915.1 Brevibacillus sp. FW301-21C12A | reverse complement strand
TTTTGGTTGTGAAGTTGAAAATGTCATTCAGAATAATTTGACAATAGATGGATTCATTTTTTATGCAACGCTAATGATATTTATTAAACAAAAAAGTGAACGGAAGTAACACAAAAAGACCTTTGCCATCGCAGCAAAGGTACGGGCATTTTACGAGACGACTATTCTTCCTGTCCCAGCTTCTGCAACTGCCTGCGGCTCCACAGCCAGACACCGCCTGCTGCTACGCCGAACATGCCGAGCCAGACCGAGACAGACGCGCTGCCCGCTTGCTCTGCGGCAAAGCCGAGCACGAGACAGCTTGCGGAAAAGCTCCCCATCGTCGCCATCTCCCGGATCGAAAAGACTCGCGCCAAATAGGCCGGGGCCGCCAGTTTTTGCAGCTTGGTTACGGACAAAATCGAAGAACCAAACGACGCGAAGGAACAAAACAGAATCGCTACCGCAAGACCGAGCAGCGGCTTGATATGAAATACCGCTACAATCGACAGCCCCATGGCAATCAGCGCCCATCCCTGGAACCGTGCAATTCCCCGTTCGCTCAGGCGCTCCGCCAGCCTGCCCGCTGCCAAACCCGCCAGCACGCCTCCAAGCCCGAGCGGAATGTCAAGCAGGCCGAAGACGGCAATAAAGGTAAACTCGTTCCCGATGATATGAACAATATGAGCCGCATACAGACGGCGAAAGACCGGGTGTTGAAGCAAGGTCATGATCGCGCATCCTTTCCCCGTTAAGGTAAGTCGAGACTTTCAAAAGCTTACCCAGTCAACTTTCTCACATTGTAGCACTTGCCTGAAAATATCGGCAAATTGTTCTTGTCAGCGCCCTCCGTTGTAAGCTATCATACGTTCAAATAAAATTGAACGTTTCAAAATAACAACACGTTCACTTTTCCCGAAATGGAGCTGACACGATATGAAACGGTTTCTGGTCATCGAAACATTGGATCAACTGAAGGCGATTAGCGACTCGTTGCGAATGGACATCATCATGTTGCTCGTCAAGGAAGCGTACACGGGAAAGCAGCTCGCTACCCTGCTCTCCCTCTCTGCCTCCAAAGTCCATTACCATCTCAAGGAGTTGGAGAACCACGGCTTTATCAAAGTCGTCCGCACAGAAGAAAAAAACGGGATTGTGCAAAAATTTTTCCGCGCGGTCGCCTACGACTTCAAAGTGAGCGAGGAGCTGCTCCCGTCGCTTCGCGAAAACAGCATGCTGCTGCAGGAAGCGATGGTCAACCATCTGCGCACGAGCATTACCCGCCTGTACAACGCCCCTGACGAATCGTTCATGCAATTCGTGGACGAAAGCAAGCGCGCCCCGGCGGTTGCCTTCAATGCCGAGGTAAAAGCTCCGCGGGAGGAACTCCACGCCTGGCTGAAAAAATACCACGCCCTCATCAACGAGCTGGGGGAAATGGAAGAACGCCATCTCGCGCGGATCGCTGCCGGAGAAGTAGAAGACAGCGAAGAAAACTTCTACCTCGTATCCGTCGGCTTCATGACCAACGAACGCTATTACGTGGCCGACGATGAATCTTTGCCGGAAAATTACGAACATCTGCCTAGCGATCACAAACATGTGACCAACAAAATTGTCGTCAAAAAGAAAAAGGAGGCGACCAGCGATGGCAATGGCGACCTCGACAACAACTAGCGCCTTGTGGAAAAATCGCTCGTTTCTATCGCTCTGGAGCGGCACGATTCTGTCCGCCGTGGCCGACGGCGCGTTCTTTTTGCTGCTGTCGTGGTTTATCGTCGACCGGACCGGGTCGGAAGCGATGCTCGGAACCGCCCTCATCTGCATGTCGATTCCCCGCCTGCTGTTCATGCTCGCCGGAGGTGTCGCCGCCGACCGCTGGAATCGGAAATGGATCATGCTCGGCTCTATTCTCGCGCGCAGTCTCATTTTGCTCGGCTTCAGCCTTGCTTTGCAAAACGAGCCCGGTACGTGGCTGTACGTGTTCATCTACGGGATCGCCGCCTTGTTCGGGACGGTCGACGCTTTTTTCTGGCCGGCGCGCAGTTCGATTTTGCCCTCGCTGGTGTCGCGCGAGCAGCTCGCTTTCGCCAACAGCCTGATGGAAATTTCCCAGCAGATCAGCATGGTCGGCGGGCCTGTCGTCTCCGCTGTGCTGATTCGCACGGGCGATTACCCGCTCATGTTTCTCATTTTGGCGGTGGCCTTTTTCGTTGGGGCGATCTTTTTGTCCGCTTTGCGCCTGTCTCCAGCGCAAAACGCATCGCCTGCCCCGCAGCAGGACGCTCCGGCTTCCGGCAAAAGCTCTTACTTCCAGGACATTTGGAGCGGCATCCGCTTTACGTACAGCATCCCGATCTTGACGATGATTTTGACGACCTCGCTCGTCATCAACATGATGTTTTCCGGGCCGATCAACATGGCCATTCCGCTCCACGTCAAAGACCTGGGCTGGGACGGAAGCGCCTACAGCTCCCTTAGCACCGCGCTTGGAGTCGGCACGATTGCCGGGGGAATTTTGACCGGGCTGTGCAAAGGTTTCCGGGGAAAATTCATGCTGCTCCCGCTGTTTCTCGGCGTCATGGGCATCGGGATGAGCTCGCTCTTTTTCATGCAGCAGTTGCTGTTTGGCCTGATCGGCATGTTTCTCATCGGAATGATGCTCAGCATGACGAACATTCCGCTGATTACGTACATCCAGACCATCGTTCCTTCGACGATGCTCGGCCGGGTCATGTCGCTGCTCGCGCTGATGTCGATCGGCTTTGGCCCTGTCAGCTACGCCCTTTGCTCGTTTCTTTTGGCTACGAAGGCGGCCACATCCGGCGTCCTCTTGCTCGCAGGCGGCATCATTTTCACCTGCTCCGGGCTGAGCCTGCTCTTGTTCCGCACCTTCCGCAACATCGAGCAGCATCCGGACTGGCGGCGCTCTGCGGCTGGCGAGACGACTCTCAACAGCTCCGTGTCTTCCATATAGGCAGCTCCATAACGCATGCGGTTGCGTCCCCGATTCAGAAAACTTGGCCGCGCCAAGCCATGGACGCCGCCAAAAAACGCGCCCCTCACAAGCGAGTGCCATGCTTGCAGGTGCGCGTTTCTTCCATTATACTTTTTGCTCTGTTCCTACCAGTATCTTCGGCAACTGCCGGAAGCCGAAGCCCATCCGGCTGATCGTCCCTGCCTCGTCGCGGTAGAAGTGGATGTACGAATCTGTCTCTCCCCGCTTCCAGACGAAGCCGTCTTCCCCTACAGGACGCAGCGGGACTGTAGCGCCCATCGCCTTCAGCACGAGCGCGTTTTCTTCGATGGCAACGGTGACATTGGCGCCTTCCGAGGAACGGTATTCTCCGGCGTAAGCCGCAAATCGCTCAGGCGGCAGCTCGTAGTCCGCATACGGGAACGGAGGGGTCGCCGCAGGCTTTCCATTGTTTGCATTCAACAAGCCGTGCATCAGATCGGTCACGGGGGCACCATCGACATTCATGAGAATCGCCCCGGTCAGGTTGCGTTCGGGAATGGCGAAAATTTGCGCGCTGACCCCTTTGATCGCTCCGCCGTGCTCGACGAGCGTCCCTCCGTGGCAATCCGTGCCGATCATCAGCCCGTAGCCGTAGCCTTGGAAGGGGCTGAGCGGGGCGTGGGGCATCGTCATCGCCTTGACACTGGCCTCGGAAAGCAGCCGCTTGTCGCCCACCAGTCCCCCTGTGCGGAACAGCTCCGTATAGCGCAGCAAATCGCGTATCGTCGACTTCAAAAAGCCTGCCGAGCGCATCGCCGGAGCGTCCCACCACGAAGGCGAGCGATACACGTCGCCGCCGTCTTCCGGGCTTTTGCGGGTGAACAGCGTCGCGACCTGCGCATCGGCTGGCAGCTCCTCGATCAAAAAGGCGCTGTGCGTCATGCCAGCAGGCGCCAGGATGTTCTCGTGGACAAACTGCTCGTACGTGCTGCCGCTCACCCGCTCGATAATGACCCCGAGCAAGGCGTAGCTGTCGTTTGAGTAGCTGAACTGCTCGCCCGGCGCGCCGAGCAGTTCGTAGTCGAGCTTTGCCAAATAAGCGAGCATCTCTTCTTTTGTCTCGATAGCTTCGGCTTTTTCTACATCCCATTGCAAGCCGGAGCTGAAGCTGCGGTCGGCTGCTTCTTCCGCCATGCTGTTTTTCATCGCGCCGACGAGTGTATCCAACGGAGGGAAACCTGCGGTGTGGGTCATCAGATGATGGATGGTCATCTCGCGGGTAAAAGCTTCATTCGGCGTGCGCAACTCGGGAATATAGGTGCGCACCGGGTCGTGGACATTCAGCTTGCCTGCTTCCTGGAGCTGCATGATCGCCACGCACGTAAACGATTTGGTCACCGAGCCAATGCCGAACACCGTATCTGCGGTCAGCTCCTGCGCGTCCGCCGTATCGTCGGCAAGCCCGAAGCCGTGGAAATATTCGAGCTGTCCCTGTTCCGCCAGTCCGACTGCCGCCCCTGTGATTTTCGCCTTGGAAAGCAGGTTTTGCGCATACTCTTCAAACGATTCAACCCACACCGCCATCGTTCTTCTCCCCTTTTTCCCTTTCTTTTAGAAAAATCGTGAAGCGCGGCTGTTACGGCCGGAAATTCGCCGAGCGGAGCACGTAGTTGCCAATCGCCCGCGCATTCAGCGCGTAGCCGATTCCCGGGCCATCCGGCACGGCCAACTGCCCTGGAGCGATCAGCTCGACACCGCCCTCCACGATGTCTTCCTCCCAATAACGGCTGGAGGCCGCTGTATCGCCCGGAATTGTGAAGTTTGGCAGGCTGGTAATGGCGATATTGTGCGCGCGGCCGACCCCTGATTCGATCATGCCCCCGCACCAGACCGGAATGTCATGCGCCTGGCAAAAATCGTGAATCCGCTTGGACTCAGTCAAACCGCCGACGCGGCCGACTTTGATATTGATGATGCCGCAACTGCCCAGCTCGATCGCTTTTCTGGCGTCCTCCACGCTGTGAATGCTCTCGTCGAGGCAAATCGGCGTGGAAAGCTCGCGCTGCAGCTTCGCATGGTCGATGATGTCGTCATGGGCCAACGGCTGTTCGATCATCATCAGCCCGTATTGATCCAGCTCTTTCATCACGTCGATATGCTCCATCGTGTAGGCGGAGTTCGCGTCGGCCATCAGCGGCACATCGTCGCCAAACTGCTTGCGGATTGCGCGAATCAGCTCCACGTCAAACCCCGGTTTGATCTTCACCTTGATTTTTTTGTAGCCTTCCGCGAGGTGACGCTCCACTTTTGCCAGCACCTGATCGACTGTCGGTTCAATCCCGATGCTGATGCCGACGTCGATTACCGATTTGTTTCCCCCAAGCGCCCTGGCAAGCGACACCCCTTTTTGCTTGCTGTACAAATCCCAAATGGCCCCTTCCAACGCCGCCTTCGCCATGTTGTTGCGGCGGACGGGAGCAAACAGCCGATCCACGTCCTCCGGCGTCTCGATTGGACTGGCAAACAGCTTCGGAATGAGAAAACGCTCCATCATGTGCCAAACAGTTTCGGTCGTTTCTTCATTATAATAAGGGTCCGGCATCGCCACGCTCTCGGCGTAGCCGACTTCCCCTTCTCCGTAGACGCTAACCAGAATCAGCTCCTTGACCACCGTGTAGCCAAAGCTTGTTTCAAAACGGAAGCGAAGTGGTATGTGCAGTTGCTGCAGCTCAATGCGCTCGATTTTCAATGATCTTCATCCCTTCTGTTTCATATAGATGGCATGCGACAAAATGGCGGGGCTGGATCTGGCTGGGAACGGGACGAACCGTGCGGCAAATCTCCGTGCTGTGCGGACAGCGCGTATGAAAGGAGCAGCCTGCTGGCACCCGCGAAGGACTGGGAACGTCGCCGCCAAGCACGATCCTTTCCTTTCGGCGAAAAGGATTGGCTTTTGGCACGGCAGACATCAGCGCCTGTGTATATGGATGCAGCGGCCCCGTAAACAAATCTTTTTTGTCCGCGATTTCCACGATGCGCCCGAGGTACATGACGGCGATTCTGTCGCTAATATGGCGAACGACGCCTAGATCGTGGGAAATAAACAGGTAGCTCAGTCCGAGTTGCTCCTGCAAATCTTGCAGCAGGTTGACAATCTGCGCCTGAATGGAGACATCCAGGGCAGAAACCGGCTCGTCTGCCACAACCAGCGCTGGCTGAACCGCCAAAGCGCGCGCAATCCCGATCCGCTGTCGCTGACCGCCGCTGAACTCGTGCGGATACCGGGCCGCGAACTGCGGATTCAGCCCGACCAGTTGCAACAGCTCCTGCACCTGCTCCCGCCGATTGGCGGACGACAGCTTCGGCTCTCTCACGCTCAGCGCTTCCTCCAAAGCTCCCTGCACCGTCATCCGCGGATTGAGCGAGGCGTACGGGTCCTGAAAGACAATTTGCATTTTTTTGCGAAAAGAGCGAAAACGACGCTCCGGCATCGCCGTTATTTCTTGGCCTTCAAAGTGAATCGTCCCGCCTGTCGGCTCGATCAGGCGCATGATGCTTCGCCCCGTGGTCGATTTGCCGCAGCCGCTTTCTCCGACAAGCCCCAGCGTCTCCCCTTTTTTAAGCTGAAAGGAAACTCCATCGACTGCCTTGATGACTTCGCCACTCTTGCCGAGCAGTCCTTTCTTCACGGGAAAATACGTCTTCAGATCGTTTACGGATAACAAAATCTCGCTCATACCGCCATCTCCTCTTTCGCGTACAGCCAGCAGCGTACGGCTTGTGTGCCTTGGCCGGAGAGCGGCGGCTTTTCCAGGTAGCAGCGTTCCATCGCCAGCGGACAGCGAAAGCGAAAGGCACAGCCCTCTGTCACTTCGCCGAGCAACGGGACGCTGCCTTCGATCGGGGCCAGTCGTTTTTTCTCTTCCTCATCCAGGTCGGGGATGCAGCGCAGCAGCCCGGCCGTGTATGGGTGCAACGGCTGCGTAAACAGGCTGGCGACATCTGCCTCCTCCACGATCTCCCCGTAGTACATGACCAGCACCCGATTCGCCATTTCCGCGACGACTCCAAGGTCGTGCGTAATCAGCAAGAGCGAGGTGTTGGCCTTTTCCTTCAAATCGTTCATCAGCTCCAGTATTTGCGCCTGAATCGTCACGTCCAGCGCCGTCGTCGGCTCGTCGGCGATCAGCAAATGCGGGTTGCAGGCCATCGCCATCGCGATCATGACCCGCTGCTTCATCCCTCCCGACAACTGGTGCGGATATTCGCGCATGATTTCCTCGGCGCGCGGAACCCCGACCTTTTTCAGCATGGCAATGGCCTGTTCCCGCCGTTCTTTTTTGGACAAATCGGTATGCAGGCGGTAAACCTCCTCTAGTTGCTTGCCGATGGTGTGCACCGGATTTAAGGAGGTCATCGGCTCCTGAAAAATCATCGCGATCTCTTTGCCGCGAATCTCGCGCATCTCCTTTGGCCCCAGCTTGCCAAGCTCCCTGCCTTGAAAGCGGATGCTGCCCTCCATCTGCGTGGAGGAACGGGACAACAACCCCATGATCGCAAGCGAGGTCACGCTTTTGCCGCAACCGGACTCTCCTACCAAGGCGACCGTCTCGCCTTTTTTGAGCTGAAAAGAAATGCCTTGCAACGCGGGCAGCACGCCATTTTCCGTCCTGAACTTCACCCGCAGGTCATTGACCGCAAGCAACGCGTCTTTCATTTTCCATCCTCCCTTACCTCGTTTTCGGGTCCAGGGCGTCACGCAAGCCATCGCCAAGCAAGTTGAAGCCAAGGACCACCAGCATGATCGCCATGCCAGGGAAAATGGACATCCACCAGGCCTGACTCAAAAACGACTTGCCGACAAAAACCATCGCCCCCCATTCCGGCATCGGCGGTTGGGCACCGAGCCCGAGAAAGCTCAGGGCGGCAGCGGCCAAAATGCTGACGCCAAACTGAATCGTCGACAGCACGATGATCGGCGACAGGATGTTCGGCAAAATGTGCTTCAAAAGAATTTGCCAGTCGCGAATCCCCAGGGCGCGGACGGCCTCGATGTACTCCTTTTCCCGGATGGACAGGACGGCAGAGCGCACGACCCGCACGTACGACGGAATGACCGCAATCACGACGGCAATCATCGCATTGGTTAACCCCGGCCCGAGCACGGCAATTACCGCGATCGCCAACAGCAGGGCGGGAAGCGACATGAGAATGTCCATCCCTTGCATGATGAACAGGTCGAGCTTGCGGTAGTAACCGGCGATAATGCCGAGCGTGACGCCAATTGCCGTAGAGAGCACGACCGTAATCAGCCCCATCAAAAGCGAGATCCGCCCGCCGTGCAAGAGCCGGGAAAAAATGTCGCGGCCAAAATCATCCGTCCCCAACAAATGCGTAAGGCTGGGCGCAGCCAGGCGTTGCTCAAAGTTCATCTGCTCGACGGAGTGCGGCGCAATGACCGGCGCAAACAAAGAGGCCAGCGTAAAAATGAGCAGGATGATCGCTCCGGCCATGGCGGTTTTGTTGCGCCGCAATCGTTTTCCGATCACCGACCAGTAAGAGGATGTGTGATGGCTGTTGTTCACGGTTATCCTGCTCCTTTCCTTAGTCGAAGTGGATGCGCGGATCAATCCGGCTGTAGATGAGGTCCACAATCAAGTTGGTCAGGGCAAAAATCAGCGCCATGAAAAACACCATCCCCTGCACCGTCGGCATGTCCCGCTTGCTGATCGCCTCGATGGCCAGACTGCCGATGCCTTGCAAAGAAAACACCGTTTCGACCACTACCGCTCCAGCCATGAGCGAGCCGAATTGCAGGCCGATCATCGTCACAACCGGGATGATCGCGTTGGGCAAGCCGTGGCTGAACACGAGAGAAACGAGAGACGCTCCTTTTGCCTCCGCCGTTCGCATGTAGTCTTGCTTGATGACTTCGAGCATGCTGGCGCGCGTCATCCGGGCGATCATGCCCGCTTCGGCCATCCCCAGCGTGATCGCGGGCAAGAGCAAGGAATGAATGCCCTCGTAGCCGGAGATCGGGAACAAGGCGAGCTTGTAAGCGAAAATCCAGATCAAAAACAGCGCGATCCAAAAGCCCGGCGCGGAAATGCCGACCAAGGAGGTCAGGACGACCAACCTGTCGACAAACGTGTTTTGTTTGACGGCGGCAATCGTCCCGAGCAAAATGCCGAAGATCGCGGCAATGACGACACTGAGCACAGCGAGCTGCATCGTGATCGGGAAGCGCGCGACAATTTGCTCCCACACGCTCTCCCCGGTAAAGAGCGAGGTTCCGAGATCGCCCGTCAACAGTCTCCCCAAAAAGCTCGCGTACTGCTGCCAAAGCGGCTGATCCAGCCCGAGCGAAGCGCGCATCTGGCTGATCGCTTCCGGCGTGGCAAACTGTCCCAATATTTGCGTTGCGGGGTCGCCGGGGATCAGATGGACCATGAGAAAAATCAGGACAGAGACGCCAAGCAGCGTGCCCAATAGAGAAAGCAGCCTTTTTGCGACATAGCGGCGCATGTCTTCACCCCTGCTTTTTGCCTATTTGTCGAGCGTGACATCATTCAAAATGAAATATTGCGTGTACGGATTAAGCGAAAAGCCTTTAATGCCCCGTGTCGCCGTCACCAGCTCGTTCACCCAGAGCGGCACCCATGGCGACTCGTTCAGCAAAATTTCCTGCGCTTGTTCGTAAATGCGGATTCGCTCCTCTTCGCTTGCCGCTTCCCGGCCTTTGTTGAGCAACTCGTCCAGCTCCGGCTTCGTGAAGTGCATGCGGCTTGTGGCATTGCTCTTTTCAAAGATGAGGTAGAGGATGTCGGCATCGAACCAGCCGTAGTACATCAAAGCCATGTCGTACGACTTTTTGCTGATGCGGTCTTTGATCGTCGTCATTTCCTGCACGGTAATTTTCAGGTCGATGCCCGCTTCCCGCAACTGGCTCTGGAGAATTTGCGCGGCGCGCGAAAACGCTGGCTCCTGCGACACGAGCAGCTCCACAGACAACGGCTTGCCATCCTTGTCGACGATGCCGTCGTTGTTGCTGTCCGTCCATCCGGCGTCGGCAAGCAGTTGCTTGGACTGTCCGAGATCGCGGGTGTACATTTGCTTGGCCTTGTTCTCAATCGCCTCGCTGTAGCCGAAAATCGTCGGTGCCAACGGGCCGTAAATCGGCTTGCCGAAGCCGTTCAACGCCACGGCAACGAGCGGGTCGCGGTCGACGGAGAGCGCTACGGCTTTGCGCAGGCGCACGTCGCCAAACAGCGGATGCTGGTTGTTGAACGCGATGTACTTGATGCCGATGTCCATCATTTTCTGAATCTCGACGTCAGGCAGTGCTTGCAGCTCGGCGACAGCGTTTGCTGGAACGTCGTGCAGCACGTGGATCGTCCCTTTTTTAAATTCCATCAGGCGGGTATCGTCGTCTTTCAAAAAGCGGAACAATACGTTGTCTACGTGCAACGGCCCTTTGTTTGTCGCGTACTCCGGCCCCCAGTTGAAATCCGGATTTTTCTTGTACAAAAGCGAGGCGCCGCGTTCGCGCTTTTCGAACTGGATCGCTCCTGTGCCCGATGGTTTGTCGCCAAAGCCGTCGCCAAGCTCTTTTGCCGTCTTGGCGTCGATCGGAGACACCAGCCCGCTAATGACGACGTTGATAAACGGGGCGAACGGCTTGGAGAAATGAATTTTCAGCGTCTGCTCGTCCGCTGCCTCCACTTTTTCGATCGGTCCCGCAATTCCTTTGACCGGGGAGATTTCCAGCATCCGGTCGAACGATTCCTTCACAGCCGCCGCTGTCACAGGCTCGCCGGAGTGAAAGCGCGTATTTTTGCGCAAAGTAAACGTCCACGTCTTGCCGTCCTGCGAGATTTCGTACTTTTCCGCGAGGCGCGGGACGATTTTCCCTGTTGTATCGCGGGTCAGAAGCGGTTCGTACAAAAGGCCGTTCTCATTGCCCAACCAGCTTGTCTTGTGCAGATCGAGCGTATCCGGTTCAATCAGCGAGGAGATGACGAGCGTGTTATTGCTCTTGCTCGTCCCGTCGCCATCTGGCTGAGTCGTCTGGGTTGCCGTCTGCGCGGAGCAGCCTGCGATCATTGCTGTTGCCAGCAAGACGCCAAGCGGCCCGTTTTTCCACCAGCTTTTTTTCATGCCTTCATCCCCTTTTTTCTCTCACCGTCACATATCGGTTTCTCCCACGAAGGGATAAATTTGGCGACTCGTGTTCTCGTAATGGCGCAGCCGCTCCTGCACCTGCTCGCCGTCGGCCTGGACCACGCCGCTGACGAGAATGTTCAGCATGGAAAAAATCGCGGTCATCCCTTTCAGGGCGGTTGGCGCAGGGGCGTACACCTTCAAGACTTGATCGGCAATCGGACCGACCGGGGACAGCTCGTCGTCGGTAATCCCGAGCACGACAGCGCCCCGCTCCTTCGCCGCCTTGGTGAACAAAATCGTTTCGTTGACGTAGCGGGGAAAAGAGAGCGCAATCACCAGCCAGTCTGCATTGATCTGGGTCAGCAAATAGTTCGCATCATCGACAGGGCCGTTGTACAGGTGCGCGTTTCCTTTTACGACATTGAGCGCAAAAGCGAGCCAGTGAGCCGGAGCGTAAGAGCTGCGGAAGCCGACGACGAGAATGTGCTTGGCGGACATAATGCGCGTGATCGCATGCTGAAGCTGCTCCTTTTGCAGCCCGCCCAGCGTTTGCCGGATGTAGGCGACATCTTGTTCCAGGTTGAAGGAGAGCAGATCGTCCTGTCCGCGCAAATTTTCCGCCGCCGCCCGCAGGCTGCTGATGGCGTCTTCTTTTTGCACTCGTTCGAGCAAGGAGCTGCGAATTTCATTTTGCAATTCGCTGTACCCGGAGTAACCGAGCGCGTAGGAGAGGCGAATGACTGTCGTTTCGCTCGTCCCACTCAGCGCTCCGACCACTTTGGCGGGCTTTTGGGCTACGATTTGTGGTTCGGCGAGAATGTATTTGGCGGCCAGCTTCTGCTGGTTGGTCAATTCCGGATAGTGCTTGCGAATGCGCTCCTGTACGTGTTCCATCGTTTTCTACTTCCTTGTCAGTTGTGGTAGGTTCGGATCGGTAATCGGATCGAGCGGGTAAAGCGGCCGGTTCGCCCGTTTGTACTCGAAAAAGCGGAAGTTCAATGTCGTCAGGCCAGGCGAATCGACCGTGATGACTTTGGCGCTGATCGGCTCGAAGGCGGCGCGGAAGTGCGTGCTCGATTTGAGCGCAACGATCTTGTAGCGCGTGACATCAATCCCGTGCAGTTGAAAAATTTGCTCATCGAGCACCTGCGACTTGACGGAGCAGACGATCACGTCCACGCCCCCGATTTGCAGGCGAACCGACTTGCCGTAGTCGGCCCGGGTGCCCCGCCCCATCGGCGTCGTCGCCACGAACTTGCCGTCGGTCAGCGCTTTGACATACGCCGTGACTTCAAGCGGCTCGCCGTGCAGGTCGTCTGTTTTCCCGCCCAGACTCAGCTCGAGCGTGGCTCCGACTCCCGCCGCGAACGCTTGCTGCACCACCTCGGGATCGTACATGTAGCCGAAGCAGGCATCGGTCAACTGCGCTTCGAGCATGGCCCGCAGCAGATGAGTTCCGTCGCCGGGGGTTCCGCCGCCCGGGTTGTCCGATGTCTCGTTGATGACGATCGGCCTGCCTTCTGTCGCCAGCGCTTGCGCGATTCCCTCGGCAGGCGTCGGCATGATAAGCTCGAAGTCGTCCCGCCGTTCCCACACGAGCCGCGCCACATCCTCGCTCACTTTTCGCGCCAGCTCGCTGTCGTTGTTCGTGACCGCCAAAACCGCCACTCCCAGCTCGGGAATGTCCGTGTACGGAAAGCCGTGAAAAAACGCGCAGTCGATGACGTTTTCTTCCTTCTCCCAAGCCCAGCACGCTTCGTTGATTTCGCTTGCCGGAAAGTGGTGGGTAGCAGAGGTCGGGATCAACAAGGGCAATCTGGTCAAATGCATCGTCGGCTTCCACTCGCCGGCGACCATTTTGCGCGCGACATCAATCGCCTCCTGTCCACGCTCATAGCAGTCGACGTGCGGGTACAGATGGACGCCGAGCAGCGCGTCTGCTTCTTCCACCATCTGCGGCGTCATGTTCGCATGCAGGTCGAGCGTGACGACCAGCGGAATCTCGTAGCCGACTACGCCGCGCACGGCCGCAAGCAGGTCGCCTTCCATATCGTCAATTCCTTCGGCGACGCCAGCCCCGTGCAGGGCAAGACAGATGGCGTCGGCGCCCTGTGCCAGACGCAGCCCTTCCAGCAGTTCGGCCTTCATCCGCTCGTACGTGTCGCGCGTGATCGTGCCTGCCGGATAGGCAAACGTGGAAAAGGTCGGCAAAAGCTCAATGCCCAGTTCCTCCGCCCGGTCGATCATTCCCCCTAAAAAGTTTCTCACTTTGCGGTTGCGATCCAGGATGACTTGCTGATGATCCCACTCCCAGCTCTGGAACAGGTCTAACGTGGAAGGAACGTTGGAAAACGTGTTCGTTTCGTGCACGACGCCGCCGATTGCCACTTTCAATCCGATCTCCTCCTCAATCGCTTTGCATTTTGAAGTTTAGACTTTAAATTTTGAATTTTTTGAAGTTATTCCTTTTGGCAAATTATATCGGCAAAAAAATCACGAATCAATGATTAATTCATGAACTTTTTTCCAGTTGGAATGTACTCGTTGAGCGGCAAAGGACTTGCCCCTTCCTTTTGGCAAAACGTGTTCCCGCCTGTTCGCGCCTCTGCCCGCGCACGCAAACAAAGGCCCTCCCGTTTTCCGGGAGAGCCTTCTGTCTAAGCGCTGCGAATTACGATGTTTTCCACTTCGCCAGTTCGGATGGGAACTTGTCGTTGAGCACTTTGATATATGTACCTTTCATGCCGAGCGAGCGGGACTCCAGCACGCCTGCGCTGGCCAGCTTGCGCAGCGCGTTGACGATGACGGAACGAGTCAGACCCGCCTGGTCTGCCAGTTGACTGGCGACGAGCAAGCCTTCGCGCGCGTCGAGCTGCTCCATAATTTTTTCAATGGCGATCTGTTCGCTGTAGGACAGCGAAGACAGGGCAATTTTGGCGAACGTTTTGTCGCGCACTTCATTTTCAATCTGCTCTGTGCGCTGGCGAACGATCTTCATCCCGATGACGGTCGCGCCGATTTCGCCCAAAATCAAATCCTCGGTTTCAAACTCGCCATACGCCCGCAGCAGCACGAGTGTACCCAGGCGGCTGCCGCCTGCATTGATCGGCACGATGGTCGTCATCATTTGCGGGAACAGCCCTGCCAGTTCTTTTGGCACGAAGCTGTACGGACTTTCGATCGACTCGTTTGCGAGCGTCTGTGTCACTTCCAGCAGTTTTTGATGTATGCCGCTTCGCAGTTGAGTGGAAGACTGGCCTTCTTCATTCAGCGAAATTTCCTGGTTCAAGCCGCTGCCGAGAATCGTGCCGTCCGCCGTAATGATGTACACATTTGCCGAGATGACCTCTGACAGCAACTTGGCGAGATCCTGGAAGCCTACGCCGCTGCCTCCCATTGTTTTTTGCAGCATCACATTAATTTTCCTGGTTTTTTCCAACAAATTCATAATAATATCCTCCTTGGATTTCTTCATGCTCACAGTATTGTCAGAAAAATCCAGCCCTATACATCCAAATCAAAAAATTAGAAAGACACCTCATGGAACCGGCTTTTGCCCCAAAAATAGGTGTATGCCTGCACACGTTTGCCCTGGCCTTCGACTATGTTATAGAGGGAACAAACATCACGTCACGAATTATGGGAGGATTTCAAATGGGGCTGTTTAACGGAGGCTTTAACGGATTTGCACTGATTCTCGTCTTGTTCGTCCTGTTGACCATCGTTGGCGTAGACGACTAATCGTCCGCCTTGTCAATCCACGAAAAAATGGCTGTCTGGTTCGCATCCCAGACAGCCTTCTTTTTTGCTTTCCCTTGTTTAACGCAGTTGTTGCTTGATCTTCTGCTCGATGGCATCGGCAATCACGCGAGTCGGCTTTTGCAGATCGGCCTCGTAAAGCCGGAAGCGGACATAGCGTTCGTCGAGGTTAAACGCTTCTTCCCAGGCGCCCAGGAAGCCACGCGCGCGCTTGTCGAGCTCCAGCAGCACTTCCAGCTCGCCTTCGCGCAAGTAAAAGACGACTTCCAGCTCCTCCAGACGGCTACGGTATGCCCCTGTCGGACGGAACTCAAATTCCTGCACAAACGGATACGTGCGGCCCAGGTGGCGGTTGTACTCGCAGTCGACCTTGTACAACTGGAAGCCAATCGACTGGACCGCCTCCAGTACTTTTGCCATCAAAGGATGCGGACGCACTTCGATAAAGTCGGAGTCGCCCGGATCAATCGCGTTTTTAATATCCAATCCCGTCCGCAAATAAACGGGTTGACGTCCCATAGTCAGCGGTGTCTCATAAGGAAGCTGGAACGCAAAAGGCAGTACCTTGTCCTCCTTAGGCTGCAAATAGACGCGCTCAGTCAGACGGTACTTGACCAGCGTGCACTCTTCCTTCACCTTGTTGTCATTCACTTCGCGTTCGTAGTGTGTGATAACGTACATGTAGATTTCGTCGATTTCCTGCGCTACGTCTCCACCGGAGATGTGCACTTCGCCTTTTACGAGGTCTCCAGGAACGAGGGACTCCTGCTCCAAACGGGCATCGACTTTGGCCGCTCCGATTCCGACACTGGCCAGCAACTTTTTGAACATGGACATGTACTCGCCTCTCCTTTGCGTTCACCCCAGATCTTGCGACAGATCTGCCTTCAGGTTTCTATGTAGAAATATACGGGGGAAGAAAAAGAAAGTTTCGCGCTATCTTTTGCCAGACATCGTCGGATATGACCTCTGCCGTCACAAACACTTGCAGCGTCCGCGCGATAAACACGGTCTTGATCCGCACCTCCACCATCGTCTGGTCGGACAAGACATACTCCCGGCGGCGCAGCATCTCGTGCAGCACCTGGTGAACCTCCGCGACCTGCTCTGCTTTTTTGCCTTTGAGCGAGGCGAAGTCTTTTTCGATCAAATCGACCACCTGCACGACGATCGTCCCGTGCAGCGGCTGCTTCTGGTCCGCCGTCAAGACAAAGGCGCGGACTTCCTCGATGACCTGATCCTGCTTTTTGCGATAGACCCGCTGGTTTTGCTTCAGCTCCTGATTTTCCTCGTACAGCTTTTTATTTTGCAGCTCCAGGCTTTTGCGGACAAGCATCATCTGCTCCATCTCGCGTCCGTACACAAACAAAACCGCCGTTCCGCCCAACAGGCAGCCGATGAGCAGGAGAGCGAGATAGCGTTTCCACAGGACGATCATCATGAGCGCACCTGCACGAGCCACTGCACGCAAATCGTCCCGATGTGCGCGCCCAAAAACGCGACGACGATCATGACGAGCTGTTTGAACACAGGCGAAAAGTTGCCCATCAATATTTTCTCAATCTGCAAAAACGAGTCAAAGGTGCCGCCCAGAGCACCGACCAAGCCCCAGATTTTCAACTGGTCCGCAAGCTGGACCATCGAAAAAAGCGGAGGCTTTTCCGTCAAAAAGGCGCCCAAGCCGCCGCACAAAGATCCGCCCACGACGATGCCATAGGCCACAAAAAAGGTCAAAATGACTTGTGCCATGCTGTTTTCCCACCCTCTCGACTGCGCTGCCTATGCTTATCCCTACGCAGCTTGTCTGGCTTTTATGATTGAAAAGCCGCTGCCAGGCCCGCGCGAAAGGATCGGCTGCTTGGACAGGAAAAAAAGATGGCATGCTTTTGTCGGCAGCATGCCACATGCGCTCACGGCTTGTTCTTGCCCCACCTGCGCAGACGCCTCTGAATGCGCGGCGAGTTCATCACCATGAGATCCATAAACAGGTTGACCATATTCGGGTTGCTCAGCACCTGTTTGAACACTTCCGGATTTTCCTTAAACCATTGCTCGTTGGCCTTGATCCAGGCTTTGAAGCCCTGATTCGAGCGATAGTGATTGTTCAAGCGGCGAACCGGCCGATATGCGCTCATCTCAATCTATCCCTTCGTCAAAGAATATGGAGAGGAGAAAGATGATAACGATAATCCAGATCACCGTTTCAAAGCCATCCTGGTTGAAAAAGCCGAAACCTTTCATGACAGATCCCCCCTTCACGCTGGCTCGAACCGTCGCACCTGGCATACCGCCCATGGTACCTTTCTCTATAGGTATATGTATCGGGGAAAAGTTTGGATTGGACATATGCCTGCCTGTCGCGCACATTTGTACGCTCGCCCAATTTTGTTGCATAGAGACAAACCTCTTTCACTCATACTAGAAGAGACGATACCAACAAAAGGAGGCGATTATGACAGCCTCGAGTGGAGCTCTCTGGCGCAACAAGCCTTATTTGATCCTGCTATTGCTCGTTTTTTTCATGCACCTGGCCTCGTATCTGGTCATTCCGGTCTTTCCGATCTTTTTGCAGAAGGTGCGGCAGTTGCATCTCGCCCAGGTCGGCTTCATTTTGGGCGCGGGCAGCATTGCGTACCAGATTGGCAGCCTGATCGGCGGGCCGATGTCGGATCGCTGGGGCCGCCGCGCGATCATCACGCTTGGCGCACTGCTTCAAGGAGGGGCCATGCTCGGCTATCACTACAGCGCGTCGTACGGGCTTTTTCTGCTGTTTTCCTCCGTGAACGGTCTGGGGCTTGGCCTGTTGGCCCCCACGATCAAGGCGATGATTGCCGATGAGGTGGCGGAAGCACAGCGTACAGCCGCTTTTTCGTGGCGGGGGATTCTCGCCCACAGCGGCATTATCGTAGCGGGTCTGGTCATTACCTGGATGACGTCCGTCGGCCAGCAGCCGTTTATGATCGCAGCCGCGGTATTTGGCCTGCTCGCCGTGCTGACGTTTTTTTCCTTGCCAGATGATCGCTGTGTCGGGCCTGCCTGCCGCCACACGCCGATCTCGGAATACCGGCATATTTTGAAGCACCGCAGCTTCCTGTTGTTTTCCGCGATTACTTTGCTGATTTGGGCGTTGTATGCGCAATTTACGATGATCTTGCCTTTGCGCGGCGAGCACGTCCTGCATTCCGCGACGCTCATCGGCCTCGTCTGGACGATCAACTCGCTCGCTGTCGTGCTGCTGCAAGGCTTCGTCTCGCGCTTTGTCCTTTCGCGAATCAACCCGTATGTGGCGCTTGCCGCCGGAACGACCTTGCTCGGCGCGGGCCTGACCTTGATGGGCTGGGCCAATCAATTCGTCACGCTCAGCGCCGCAGCCGTCGTATTTATTGTCGGCGAAATGCTGTTCATGCCTGTCCAGGATTCGCTCGTCACTCATTTTGCCAAGGAAGAATGGCTCGGAGCGTACTTCGGCTTCTCCAACTTCGTATCCGGCGTCGGCACGGCTCTCGGGACGAGCATCGGCGGCGCGATGGTGGAAAAGCTCGGGGGAGTCGGCAGCCGAAGCCCATGGATCGGCTACGGGATCATCACGCTTTTGCTCGCGGCGCTGCTCGGCTTATTCGCGATTTATGCGATGCCGCGCCACAAAAACCCGGAGCAGGCTCCCGAACCGAAATCGGGAAGAAAGGAAGGTGCCACGTAAATGAGCAAGCAAAACAACCAGGATCAAGCGGGGAAAATGCGGGAGGCAGACCGCAGCCCCCAGCCGAAATCCGTGCAAAACGACGCCCCCGGCTACGGGGACAAAAAGCTGGAAGGGCCGGATCGCCCTGCTACTTGACGGATTGCCTGTGCTGCATCGCCGCAAGCCGATGCGCAGACGAAAAAGCCATTTCCCCTGGATCGGTGGAAATGGCTTTTTTTCTTGCTCGCCTGTTTTGGCCTGTTCAGTTGATCGACACGAGCCTGTACGGTAGCGAAAACTCGTCGAGCTTTTGCAAAAAGGCCTGGCTTGCGCTCTCGTCAGGAGCTATCAACTGCAAATAGCGCGTGAAGTAAAACACAATCCGGTCCTCGCTGCCCTCCTTCAAGCGGTAGTGCGAGAGCGTGGCAATGTCTGTGAGCCCGTAAAAAAACGCATAGCGCTCAGGGGTGAGCGGCGCCTGAAACGAGCGGCTGACGACGATGCCGTTGCTGCGGTTTTCCTTGCTGTTGTCTTTCGTCGCCCCGAGAAAACGCAGCGTCTCCGCAGCGCGTCTCGCCCCCAATTTTTCCGCCAGCATGCTGTCGTTGTACTCCACTTCCACATCGGTCAGCCGCTCGCGTACAGACTCCAGCATGGACATCAGCACTTTGCGGACAGCCAGATTTTCCGTGGCGAACTGGTTGTCGAAGACGTTAAATTCGTAAGACGTCGCCTGGCCCTGGCGCTTCGTGTACAAAACAATCGCGTTCAAAAGCGCCACCTCCCCTCATTATCTCGGCAAAATCGACGCAAAGGTCGCCCGATCCAGCTTGCGCACGATGGAGAACAACAGCCGCTTGGCCGCTTCGTAATCGTTGCGGTCAATGATGGACGCATGGCTGTGAATGTAGCGGGAAGGGATGCCGATGACAGCCGACGGCACGCCTTTTCCGTGGTTTTGCACGACATTGGCGTCCGTAGATCCTTTGGCCACGTAGTACTGGTACGGGATGTTCTCCTGCTCGCAGGTCGAAATAAGCAGTTCGCGCAGTCCCAGCGGCATCATGTACAGCGGATCGTATATGCGCATCAAAAGGCCGCCGCCCAGTTTGCCGCCTTCGTCTCTCACGCCGGGAATGTCCGTGGCCGGGCTGGCGTCCAAAGCGAGGAACAAATCAGGCTCGATCGCAGCCGCGGCTGTTTTCGCCCCGCGCATGCCAGACAGCTCTTCCTGAACCGTAGCCCCGACGTAGACGACGTTCGGATGGCCCGGACGCTCGTGCAGCTCTTTTGCCAGCTCGACTGCCAGGCTGCAGCCGTAGCGGTTGTCCCACGCTTTTGCCATGAGGCGGTTCGGATTGGCCATGACCTGCAGCGGGCATACCGGAACGATCTGCTGTCCCGGACGCACGCCTGCCTGCTCGGCTTCCGCGCGCGAGTCGACGCCGATGTCGATAAACATGTTGCGAATGTCCATCGGGCGATTCCGCTGGTCTTCACTCAGCACATGCGGCGGAATCGAGCTGATGACGCCCTCGATCGCGCCTTTTTCCGTGATGATCTGGACGCGCTGGGCAAGCAAAACTTGTCCCCACCAGCCTCCGAGCGTCTGAAACGAAATAAAGCCTTGGTCGGAAATGCGCGTCACCATGAAGCCGACTTCATCCATATGTCCGGCCACCATGATTTTCGGACCGTTTTCATCGCCGCGCATTACCCCGAGCATGCTGCCAAGGTTGTCGTAGACAAATTCGTTTGTATAGGCACCTATGTATTCCCGCATGATAGCGCGGACCGAACCTTCGAAGCCTGGCGCTCCCGGCGCTTGTGTCAGCCGATTCCACAGCTCCCATTGAAAGTCGTTTTCCATCGTGGTCAAGCCTCCTGTCATCCCTAGCAGATGTTTGTCTGTCTCTCCTATTATCCGCAAGGCTGCCGGGGGATGCAACCGTTCCCAAGCAGGAATGTGCCTCCCTTTGTTCGAATGAAGTAAAAACGAAAACCTGGATAGGAGGAAAAAGCAAATGGCAATCACCTTGCGAAAACTGACCGAGGCGAGCGAAATCGAGCAACTGGAAACGATGGAAGGAAAAATATGGGACCCTTCGTCGGCCATTCCGTACCACATGACGCTGACGATGCACAAATTTGGCGGACTGTTCCTCGGGGCGTTTGACGGGGACGAGATGATCGGCTTTTTGTACAGCTTTCCCGGCTATACCAACGGCGAGACGCATCTCTGTTCCCACATGCTCGGCTTTTTGCCCGCGTATCGCAAGCAAGGACTCGGAGTGAAGATGAAGTGGCTGCAAAAGGAAGAAGCCAAAGCGCTGGGCCATTCCAAAATTACCTGGACGTACGACCCCCTGGAAACGGTGAACGGCGTCCTGAATATCGTCAAGCTTGGCGGAATCGTCCGCACGTATTTGCCCAACTGCTACGGCGACCTCGACGACGACTTCAACCGCGGCCTGCCGACTGATCGTTTTCTCGTCGAGTGGTTCATCGACAGCGGACGCGTGGAAGCCCGCCAGGCAGAAGGCGCACCGCGCCGTGCCTACGACGCTGCCCCTGACATTTTGCGCTATGAAATAGTCGACGGCCTTCCGGCTCCGGTCGCTTTCGACACCGCGCATGAAGAGCCTGTCTTGCTGCTTCCAGTCCCGGCCTTTTTCCAGCAGGTGAAGCAGGCGGACATGAACATCGCCTCGGCCTGGCGCGAGCAAACCGGCGAGCTGTTCACCAGCTACTTCGCCAAAGGCTACATCGTCACAGACATCGTCCGCGATGAAGCGGTCGTCAGATACGTGCTGGAGAAAAAGCCGCTGTCTGCGGTACTTGGGTGAGTTGGCGTTGGGGTGGGGTTCAAACAGTCTCGCTCTTTTTGGGTAAAAGCTCCCTGTCTTTTTGGCGCGGTATGCTGGCTTGTGCTTCCAACGTTCCCACCTTTTTGGCGCAGCATTCGGGCTTGTGTTCCCCACCTGCCCCCTTTTTTAGCGCGACATACACGCTTGTGTTCCCACCCTCCCCCTCTATCTGAGCGCTAACATAGCCTCTTGTGGTAAAATGAAGGATGCCCTACCCTACAACATAAAAGGACGAGAATACATGAATCGATCACAGTACGACTATGACGTTATCATTATCGGCGGCGGGCCGTCCGGGCTGATGGCCGCTGTGGCGGCGTCGAGCCGGGGAGCGCGCGTCTGCCTGGTGGAAAAAGGCGGCAAGCTGGGACGCAAGCTCATCATTTCCGGCGGCGGCCGCTGCAACGTGACCAACGCCAAGGAGCAGGACGAGCTTATCAAGCAAATGCCCGGCAACGGCCGTTTTATGTATAGTGCGCTTGCGCAATTCGGCAACCGCGACATCATTCAGTTTTTTGAGGAACTGGGCGTCGCCCTGAAGGAAGAGGACCGCGGGCGGATGTTTCCCGTCACCGATAAAGCAGTGACGGTCGCCCAAGCGTTGATCGACCGGTTGAAGCAGCAGCATGTCGACATCCGGCTGAACGCTCCCGTGAAGGAAGTTGTCTACGAAAACGGCCGAGCCGCAGGCATTTTGCTGCAATCCGGCGAAAAGCTGACAGCCTGCTGCGTCATTATCGCCGTCGGCGGCTGCTCGGTGCCGCAGACAGGCTCGACGGGAGACGGCTACGCCTGGGCCAAGGCGGCAGGCCATACGATCACGGACCTGTATCCGACAGAAGTGCCGCTCACCGCAAACGACTCCTTCATCCGCGACAAAACGCTGCAAGGACTGTCCCTGCGCGACATTACAATGACCTTGTACGCGCCGAACGGGAAAAAGATCAACACCCAGGAAGGCGATATGATTTTCACCCATTTCGGCCTGTCCGGGCCAGCCTCGCTGCGAATGGGGCACTACGTCTCCATCAGCCAGCGCAAATACGGCGCCGTCCCGCTGGCGCTCACGCTTGATCTGATGCCTGCCAAAAGCAAGGAGGAAGTCAGCGCAGAAAGCTGGAAACTACTGGAGGAACAGCCAAAAAAAGCGGTCAAAAACGTGCTCAAAGGCTACTTGCCGGAGCGAATGATTCCGCTCATCCTGTCGCTCGCCCAGATTGCCGAGGACACGACGTTGAGCCATATGAAAAAGCAGGAGTGGGCAAGTCTTGCGGGCATCATCAAAGCATTTCCGCTGACGATCACGGGAACGCTGTCCCTGGAGGAAGCTTTTATTACAGGCGGCGGCGTCAGCGTCAAGGAAATCGACCCGCGCACGATGCGCTCGAAGCTGATGGACGGCCTGTATTTTGCCGGCGAAGTCATGGACGTGCACGCCCATACCGGAGGCTACAACATTACTATCGCCTTTTCCTCGGGACATGCGGCGGGCACGCACAGCGCCGAAGAAGCTTTGGAATTTTTTTGCGAGAATAACGTTTAGGAAAACACGAATCGGGGAAACTAGGAGGCAGGTACTCTTTTTTGCGAAAGAGTAATCAGCACCTTACTCCCCCCTAGTTGTAAGGTGCTGGTTATCAGACCTTTACTCCCTTTATCTTCCCTATATGGAGCATCGCCTCGTGAGCGGTGCTTCTTTTTTTGTTGCGCAAAAAACACCTGCCGCCCGCGAGAATCGCGTCCTCGTTGCTCGTGCGACAGGTGTTTTTGCTTGTGCTCTTATCCCTATCCGGCCAACCGGAACAAATAAGCGAAGCCAGCCAGCATAAAGGCCAGGCCGAGCAAAAAAAACGTGTTGGCCCGCTGCTTGACCCGCTGTTCATTGCCCCGGAAATACGCGTTCATCCGCGCCTGCCATCTTTTGGTGCGCGGCTGGAGCATGACGAGAACGCCCGCCGCGATCAGAAAAACGGGAAGGAGTTGCATGGATGCTCACCCCTTTTTCTTTCTGCGCAAAAGCCAGCGGTTATCCGCCTCGGCTGGCGCACCTTCCACGACGAGACGCGCCTCCTCCGCCAACTGGTAAGCTTCCGTGAAGGCCAACTGCCTGAACGCCTGCTCCGCTTTGGTCAACAGCTCATTGACGTGCCGGTTTTGCCGGCGGTAGCGGTTGGTGTACTGGATGGCTCCCTCCGCCAACTGGCAGGAGGAAATCGTCTGCTCGGCCATCCGCTCGGTTTCTACGACCAGCTCGCGCGCATCCTGAATCAAAATCGCCACTTCCTCCAGATCGTAGCGGTATTGCTCCATCACCATCTTGATCCGCCCCAAAGTCTGGACGACTTCTTCAAACATATATTTGAGCTGATCCGGAATGCCCGGCAAATAGCTTCGCTTGATCTGCTGGCGCACGCGAACGAGCGTGCTGGAGATGCGCTCCAGCTCGTCGAGGGCATCGTCCTCGGTTTCGATCAGCAAATAATCCGGCTCTTCCTCCAGATGAGGCTCCTCCAACTCCGGCTCCGCCTGACTCTTCGGAATGACCAGCTCGTATTCGGTTTCCTCTTCGTGCTCACGGCTTGCCTGCTGGGCGGGCGCATGGGGCACCGAGGTTTTCTCCGGCTTCGCAGGCCGCTTGACTGCCTGCAACAGCACAGCCCGTTCTGCCTCGCTCAACTGGTCGCTCGTCCCTGCCTCAGTCTCTGCGTGTGCGGACAGATCCACCGCTTCCTCCTGCTTGGGCGCGGACAATCCTTGCGCCTCGCGCCCGAACGCTTGCGGCTCTCTGTCGATGACAAGTGGCTGCGCTGTCTCCTTGCCAGCCAGGTTCCACGCCTCCGCAGCCTGCTCGATGATCGCTGCGACCTCCGCTTCGCTGACTTCCCGTTCTTTTTCTGCCAATGCACTGTTCGTTCTTTCCGGCTCTGCCTCGTCTGCGAGCGGCTCCTCTGCAAGCACAGGCGGCTTTTCCAGGGCTGGCGCCGCAGCGGCTGCTGCCTCGTGCTGAGCGAGCACGCCTTCTTCAATGCTCTGGTACGTCGTGTCAAGCAGCACGTCAAACGCCTTGGAATGAGTCATGACCATCTCCAGATTGCCCTCTTCCAGCGCGGTTTTTGCGGAGGAAAGCAACTGTTTGGCCTGCAGCAGCGCCTTGTCCAGCGAATCCTGCTTCAAGTCGAAGCCGTCGCGCGTCGCCTGGCTGATTCCGTCCTCCAGTTGCTTGAACTCTTCCGGCATTTCCTTTTTCACGCGCTGCACCAGCGCCGGAATCTGCTCCATCGCTTGGCCGACCCGCTCCAGAATCTGTTGGGCCTTGAGCGTCGTATCGTAGGCGCCAATATCGTCGCCCGCCGCCCGCGACGTTTTCACGAGGTTGCGCATCGTCTCTACTTCGTCCAGCGACGCTTTCAGTTCGTGAAAAGCCAGTCCGTATTCCAGCCGCAAATCGGACAGGCGGCGCTCCATCTGCTCCACCTGCTTGCCGATCTCCGGGATGACGACCTTGTTTTCCTGTTTGGCAATCGCTACCTTTGTCGTGTCTTCCTTCAGGTCGTTCAGCTCATCCTCGATCTGCGTCAGCGTCTGCCGCGCTTCATCGAGCATGCCCAAAGCCAGGGAAAACCGGAAACGGTCGCACGCTTCCTCCGCATCCAGAATCATCATCTCCACGTCTGGAATGCGGATGCGCAGCAAGTTTTCTTTTTTGTCAGCCAGGTGGTGGTAGCGCACCTCTGTCATTCCGCTGGAGCGGCGCAACGGCTTTTCCACCTCGATGACGTTGATTTTTTCGACCAGCTCGTCCTTCCAATCCTCTACATCATCGACTTGCTTGAAGATCCCGCGGCGGCGAATCATGGCGTAGATCAGCATGACGGACAGCACCGCGAACACAGCTCCGAGCGCGTATATCCACCACGGAATGCCGCCGAGCGCGTCTTTTTCTTCCGGCTGCTCCTGCGCTGCCGCATCAGCCGCGCCCGCAGTCGTTGCAGCCTGCTTGTCGGAAAGGCTGCTCAGCTCCCGGTTCACTTCCCCGATCACAGTCTGAATGCCGGTCAAATACTGCTTCTGGTTGCGAAAAGGATCGTAGTACGACGCGATTTTGTCGTGCAACAACTCCATCGTCACGCCTTTGTTCTGCAACGCAGGCCCTGCGTACATCCCGATCTGCTCCGTGTTGTAGTCGAGCACGACCATCATCGCGTCATCAGCCAAATTGTAATTGTCAAACAGCTTCTGCGCGTACATGTCAGGGGATTCTGCTTCCGGAGCCGTGCTTTCCACCACGACAACCTTGTAGCTGCCAGGCAAGTTTTGCATCGATTTTTCAAACTTCGCCTTTTCGTCTTTTTTCAAATAGTTGTCGGCGTCCTGCACGACCTCATCGGTTTTGTCCGGAAAAGGCGTAGCGTACGCCGGATTCGTGTATAGCAACATGCCTGCCAGACAGAGCAGGAATAGTCTTCGTTTCACTTGTCAAACATCCCCTTTAGAAAACTTGGCTGCGCCAAAGCCATTGGCGGAGCCTTCGCTGCACTTGTGCAAAATAAAGTCACAGGAGAGGGCACATCCTATCCGGGCAGCAAAATCCCGCGCAAAAAGCGCATGATGGAATCGTGCAGCCATCTGGCGAACTCCTCGGAAAACAGCTCCAGGTCGTAAACCTGGCGAACCATTTGCGGTTGTAAAAACGGATATATCATCTGGCTGCTTACGGCCAGCACTATACGATCAACAGAGACAGGCAAAAAATCACCCGATGCCACGCCGCCCTCCAATACGCGCGAAAGGCCGTGCTTCCATCGGCTCATGTACAGCGTCATCACTTCACGGGCAAGCATCGACTCGACGCTCAACTCCCGGTGAACCAGCCGGGTAATCGGCGCATGCTCCATCTGGAAGCGCAAATACAACTGGATCACCTGTTCAAGTCGGTGAATGGCAGAGACATGCTCCTGCTCGGCTTCCTGTTCTTCCAGCAGCCGAAACAGCGTCTCAAAATAAGAGGCGATCAAGGTCTCCAACACTCCCTGCTTGCCCTGGAAGTGATAAGAAATCAGCGCGGAGTTCACTTTTGCTTCAGCAGCGATTTGTCTAACGGAAGTCCCTTTGTAGCCGTACGTGTCAAACAGCTTCGCGGCTGCGGACAAAATGCGCATTTTCGTCTGATCCATCGCTGGTTCCCATCCCCTTTACGCTCCGGCTTCACCAGGACCGGAAGCGACGATTGCCCAAAAGAGAAGCGACCGCGAAAATCGCAGAAGTCTCGTCTGCAAAATGCCTGATGCGGTCGCCGCAGACGCTTGGTTTCATCAGGCATCTTTCCCATTGTACCGATTATTCGACGCAAAAAGATAGACCTGTTGTTAGTTCGACAAAGTTTTCCAGTATTCCTTCTAGGAATTAAGACTCCCTCGCAAAAAAGCGCAAAGGAAAGCGGCCCGTTGTGCACATCTTCACAATGAGTAAAGACGGACAAAGTCCGCAAAGCGTTACCTCATCCTGCCTGAAAATCTTGCGAGCCAAAGCAGGCGGGCACGCACCTCCGGCCCATCCGTCACAGCAGCCGCCTTCCCGCCGCTTTTGCCATCGTCCGCGCCGCTTCGCAAACCGTCCGCCTCACGGAAAAAAGACGCTCCCTGTCCGCTGACATGGAAGGTAAGCGTCTTTTTCTTTGCTTGCTTATTTGCCGCCCTCTGCCGGGGCCGGAACCGGCTTTGCCCGCCCGTAGTTTTGCAGGTAGGTCTCCACCTGGGAATGCTCTTTTACCCGCTGGTCGTTCAAGTCGTATGCGGAGCGAATCGACATCGTCATGTTGGTCGGAAGCATCGTCGTTTTGTTGTAGTAAATCGTGTACTCCGCTTCGACGTCCATCTGATCGACCAACGCCTTCACGTCCTGGGACGGTTTCGCCTGAATCGAGGTGCCTCCCTGCCGCACGCTCGCACCTGCCCAGTCCCCATCAGAAAGCTGCATCGCCAGCTTCAGCTTCGGCTTGTGCCCGGGAAACGGCCCTGCGGCGGACTGAATCCGCGAGCCGGTGGCACTCTGCTCCTGCAGTTGCGCGGCCAGCCACGCCTTCAGCTTGGCTGAATCCAGCGTGACGCCGATCGCTTCCAGATCGTCCTCGGGGTTTTCGTCCGGCAGTTGACGGATGCCTTTTTTCATCTCATCCATTTGCTGGAAACAAAAACCAGGACTCCAGTTGTCCATCTCCTGCCGCAGCGCAACGCCTTCTCCCGGTACGGGCTTCCATTTTTCCCCCTGCCCTTGCTTGGCGTACAGCTCGCTGCCCTCGCGCAAAAGGGACAAAGTCTCCACCCGCTTTTCCTCCGGGACGGAAATTTTCACATTCATATACTCCGCTTCGCCGTCTTTTCGCCCGGAAAAGTTCACCATGTTGGCATTGGCGCTGTTTGCTGTCAACAGCTTGGTCCTGCCGTAAAACGCATACGAGCTTTGGGCCGCAAACTGGTCGCGCACCTGTTCAAAGGCGGAGCTGGGGTTTTGCTTGACGCCCATCTGATTGCAGCCGGCCAAAGCCGTGCAGGCTACAGACAAAAGGCATATCGTCCAATACTTGCGCATAGGCTTCCTCCCTCGGTTACCCTTTGGCCACTTCCAGGTGGTTCAGGGTAATTGTCCCTTTTATCGTTTCCGGGGAGGAATAGGCTTATTCTGCTTGGACAGCCAATGACAGGGATTCGTCTGGCTACAGGTGGTAGTACAAAACGCCGTCTTTCTCCTTGACTTCGACCTGGTGCAAAATCGTCAGCAGATCAATGTGCCCGATCGTCTCGGAAAGCGTCAACGGCAGCTCTTTTTCGTACAGCGTAGGGAACAGCAGCGTGGTCAGCTCGTAGGCGGTTTTTTCGCCGTCGGCAAGCAGGCTGCGCAGCGTGTCTGTGCGGCTCCAGTTTTTTTGCAGCCGGGCCAAAATCAGCTCCCGATGGTCGGTGACGATCTCGCCATGGCCGGCCAGCACCCGCTCCACCTCCATGTCTGCACACATCTGCAGCGCCGTCCGGTATTGGACGAGCGTGAGCGGCCGTGCGCCCGAACGATCCCGCGGTGGTTCGATAAAGGCATTGGACGAAATATGTCCGATGATGTGGTCGCCGCCGATCATCGTTCGATCCCGCTCCCGGTACAGGGACAAGTGGCTTTGGCTGTGCCCCGGCGTGTAGAGCACCTGCCATTCCTCCAAGTTCGGCACCCGCTGCTTGTGCTTGAGCAACACGTCAATGCGGCTTGGCTCGGAGAAGGTCTTCATCAGCTTGTGAAACTTGGCGATGATGACCAGCATGTCGCTCGGCACGCCGCTTTTTTGGTACAGCTCCAGAAAAAACTGGTCGTGAAAATGCATGAAGTCCTCATCCAGCTCCACGTACGGCGCTGCTTGCGGATGGGCCAGCGTCACGGCGCCGGAGAGCTGCCGCACCTTTTCCAGTTGACCACAATGGTCAACGTGGTGGTGCGTCAGCACGATCTGCTCGATCTCCTCCACGCGGACTCCGGCAGACTGCAATCCTTCCGTCAGCGCCTGCCAGGCCTCGTCTGTCTTCGGCCCCACATCCACCAGCGTCAGCTTGTCGCCTTTTACCAAATAGACGTTGACCGCTCCGACACTGAACGGGGTGGGGATTTCCAGACTGTATATATCCGGTGTGATTTGTGTCGCCTTGGTGCGCAGTTCGCGTGTGTCCATGGGTCAACTCCTCCATCTGCCTTCAAGTTTGTTCCCTCTTTTACCGATATATCTTATACAGAAACAAATCACGCTGCAAAAAGGCATACCGAAAAGAGAAAAGAGCCATTGGTTTGGCTCTAGGCGAGTACAACCTGGTTTCTGCCAGAATTTTTTGCTTCGTACAACGCGATGTCCGCCTGGTGGAACAAGGCTTCGACGCTCAGATTGACGTCCATCTCCCTGTTCCATTTCGCAAGACCGCACGAGATCGTCACCCGCGGGGACGTCTCCTGCTCCACGCACTCCCTGATTCGCTCGGCGACAGCGCGAGCCGTTGCCTTGTCTACGCTCGGCAGGTAGACGGCGAGCTCCTCCCCGCCCCAGCGCGCCGCAATATCGCTGTCTCTGATACTGCGGCGGATGAGGTTGGCCACCTGAATCAGCACTTCGTCTCCTACCTGGTGGCCGAATGTATCGTTTACCGTCTTGAAGAAGTCGATGTCGATCAAAATCAGCGAGCCGTAGCTGTCCTTGGCAAGCGAGGCCCTGACCTGTTCGTTCAAGTAGCGTCTCGTGAACAGTCCGGTCAAGTTGTCCGTAATGACCATTCGCTCCATTTCGTTGTGCAAAACGGCATTCGTCATGGCGAGGCTTGCGTGCTGGCCGAAAATTTCGAGCAGCTTGTAGTCGTCAAAACTAAAAAAATGATAGCGGGAATCTGCGACTAGAAGCACTCCGCTAATTTCGCCCTCGACAACAAGCGGTACCCCCATGAGCGAGCAGCAGGAATAGAGTGAAAACGGCAGCGGACCCGCGCCAGGCTGAGCCAGAAGCAGCGTCTGCTTGCTTTGCATGATCTGCTGGAACGGCTTTTCGAGCGCATTGACGACGGTGCCGTTAAAGTCGGAAAGCGACGACGAGAGTATATCGAACTTGTCTTCTCCCGGCTGCTTTCGCAAAATGGCGCAAAACTCCGCGTCGAATGTCGCCTGCATCATTTCCGTCACAAAATCGAGAATTTCCTTCAAATCAAGACTTTTGTTAAGCTGTCTAGCCATTTCGTTGATGAGGCGCAACTCGCGGATCAGATTGCGCGATTGCTGGTACAGTTGCGCATTTTCAAAAGCGGTGCCTGCCGTGTCGGCCAAGATGGAAATGTAGTCCTTCTCGTGTTGGCTCAACGAAATCGGCTGCTCCGAAGTCACCTGCAAAACGCCGTAGATGCCTTGCTTGCCCAACAGCGGCGCGGCAATCACGGTCGCCCGCTGCTCGCCTTCCCCTACTTCTTCCGCGATCAAGCGGCCTTCCAGGTACGCTTTCGTGCTGGTGGACGGCTCCACCTCCTGGAACGACAACTGCTTGACAGGCGTAGTAGCATTCGGCTCCACCGTCAGGAACAGCTCGACCGAGAAATACGGATACAGGCTCGGGATGCTGGTGACGATCTCGTGGAGAACGTCATTGACGTCAATCGATGCCTGAATCTTTGACATGAGCTGGTAGAGCAAATCTTTTTTGCTCGCTTCGCGGCGCAAATCGTCAGACATAATCGCGCGCCAGAGCGCACAGCTCGCCTTTTCCGCAATCTCCTGCAGGAAAGCGACGTCCCGGATATCGTAGAAGCAGTCCTGCTCCTCGGGCGGCAGGTGCAAAAACAGGGCGTACAGCGGAACCGCGTTCAGGCTTACCGGAACGACGATGACCCGGTGGTTGTCCAGCGCCATCGGCGTGACTGGCTTATTCCCCATGCGCATAACCAATTGGGCGATATGAGCCTGACCTGGCTCCGCTTCTTGCGTCGTGACGCAATCCTGGGGGATCAGCACGCCCTCCTCGGAGAGCTTCACCGCCGAGCAATAGCCTTTTGAAATGATGTTGCTGATTTGTCTCGTCAGGCTGGTCAGCAAATCCCGCGCGGTGTCGTGCAAGGTCAAATCGGTGACGATCTGGCTGGTTGCGTGCTGGATGTACGCATCGTAGCCCATGCGGATGAGCGGCTCTAATCCCCGCATGTAGCCCCGCAAATCGAAATCAATCTCTTTTTGCGGGATGAGCATGCCAATGACGGCGCGGACACTGCCGTCATGCTCCTTCAGCGGAAACGCTCCGCAGACGAGCTCGCTTTCGTTTTTGGCCTTGACGACAATCTCCTTCGTGCCGAGCGCTTCCAAAACATAATCGCAGACTTCCCCGGTCTGGACATACTGGCGCGCCGCCATAGACAGAGAGTTTCCAGATTGACTATCATGCATGTCCATGAAGTTGATTACACGGCCCCCGGAATCTGTCAAGAAAAGGATGCCTGGGCGCTTTTCCGGCCAAGATTGTATGATAAAATGGGCCGTGTAGGAAAAGACCGTCTCTAACTTCCCCAACATTTTACTTGACACGAGAAACTCCCTCTCTCAGCATTTTCTCAAGCTTCCAAATGGTCAGTATCATTTACCTGGAGCACTTCCCACCTGCGATCGGCATAGCGGAAAACGGAAATTCCCGTGTTGTCGATGCGCGTAATGCCAGTTCCCTGCTCCCCTGCTGTTACGTAGTGCAAAAAGCTGTTGATGAGACCGCCGTGCGATACCACCACAATTGCCTCATTCTGATGCTTCGCTGCCAGTTCGGTCAGAGCGGCCACCGCACGCCGCTGCATGTCCTCGAATGTCTCGATGCCGCAGGAAGCCTCGTCCTGATTTTCAAAGCGCGCGCGAATCTCCTCGTAGGTAAGCCCCTCCCACTGCCCGTAGCAACGCTCGCGCAAGGTAGGATGCGTGCCTACGGAAATGGAGAAATTTTCCGCAATTTTCGCAGCGGTCTCACGCGCGCGACTTAAATCACTGGAATAAACAGCGTGAATCTTCTCGCGCCGGAAGCGTCCGGCTACCAGCTCTGCCTGTCGCATGCCGATCTCGTTCAAAGCGATATCGCTGTGTCCCTGAATGCGCCGAATCTGATTCCACTGTGTCTCTCCGTGGCGAACGAGGTACATGATGGTTTCCAAAACGCAATAGCTCCTTTTCTGTGAAAACCGCCCTTCGCAGCCTGCAGGTCTGACGCCGAGCGGAGATTTATTCGAAAAATAGAGATGACCGCTTGCGGTCAATCAAACAGTCAAGGCTGTCTTTTTCAAGTTGAGATGGATAAGTACTACTTAATTATATAAGATGGTTGTTCACAATTCTAGTTTGATCCGTTAACATTTGGTACAAAATTCCTATCTTTCTTGCCTGTTCGCAAAATCGCTCTCTATTTTTTCTCAGGGTGAAATGAAACGATTTCGCTTTTCCCCTCGTCAGAGGTTGTAAGCAAATGCTACTACACCTCGGGGGGAATCTTTCATGAAGCCTTGGATGATCCGATCCAGCTCATTCGTATTGACAGCAAGCCTGCTGCTTCCGCTTGCACAAGCACACGCCCAGTCGCCGGAAGCTGCCACGAGCAAAATGGTCAACAGCACGCAAATGGACAAGGCGACCTTGGCTGCCACGAGCAAGGTAAAGCTGTCGAAAGAAGCGGCGCTGACCCTTGCAGCCAAGCTTGTACCCACCAGCGGGCTTACGCTGACAAACGTGTCGTTCCGTTCGGCTGACGGCTGGCGCTCGTTCCCGGAATGGTCGTTCGGCTGGAACAAAAAGGACCCGAACAACGAAAAAGTACTCCTGTCCTACAGCGTCAGCATCAACGCCAACACCGGGGAGCTGACCTCCTATTCCCACTACGACCAAAGCCGGAACAACCTGCCTTACGCCAAACGGGTGTCCTATGCCGACGCCCGCACAGCGGCAGAGCAGTTTTTGCAAAAGCACAACCCGGGCAAAGCCGCAGAAACCCGTCTCTACCTGCGCGAGCTGCCCGAGCCGAAAACGCCGCTTTCTGCCGACGTCTCCTACACGTTCCGCTTCGTCCGGGTCGTAGACGACGTGCTATTCCCGGACAACGGGGCGGACATCACCGTCAATGGCGCAGGCGTCGTCAGCGATTTTTCCTTGTCGTGGAACGACGTGAAATTCGAGAAGCCAGACAAGCAAATTTCGTTGGAGGAAGCGGAGAAGCTGTTCCAGGAGCAGGCAGACCCGAAGCTTTCGTACCTGCTTCCGTGGAAGCGAACCGGCGCTGAGAAAAACACCGTCACGCTCGGCTATACCAATCCGTTTACGTTCTACCTCGACGCCCAGAGCGGAAAAGCGTTGAACCAATCGCTCTCGCCCCGCAGCGAAAGCAACGAGCCTGTCGCGGTCAGCAGCAAGCCGCTTTCCCCGCGCCGCTCGGGAGGAGCGCTCAGCCAGGAGGAAGCCATCGCCTGGGCGGCCAAGACGTTTGACCTTGGCAACTACGAGCTGCGCTCCGCCAACTACAGCGAGCGAGACTACCAGGGCAACCGTTCCGTCTGGAATCTCGAATACACGGAAAAAGGCAAGGAAAAGGATGGCTACGTCTTTGTCGCCTTTGACGCTGTCACCGGCGACGTTTACTCGTACAGCAAAGACCGGCCGCTGCGCAAAGAGGAAGAAAAGCCCGCCAAGACGGTCGACCCGAAAAAGCTGCAAGCAGCGGCAATGGAAACGATCCGCAAATGGACGCCGACCTCGGCCCACCAGTTGTACCTGGTCGAACGCGACGAGGAAGGCGTAGAACTGTTAAAATCCAGCCGTTACCGGATCACGCTGGAACGGTACATCGACGGAATCGCGGCTGCCAGCGGCTCGGCCTACCTCAATTACGACGCGCAGACAGGCGAACTTTTGTCCTACAGCGCTGACTTTGGCAGCGAAACGTACCCTGCCAAAGTACCTAAACATCTGTCTGGCGACGAAGCCGTCCAGGCGTGGTGGAAGGAGTCGGAGGCAGAAGCGGTGTACGCCCTGGAGCCGCTCAGCGAGGAAGACAACAAAAAGGTACAGGAGCAGCCATCCTACATTCCGAAAAGGACGGCGAAGCTCGTTTACCGCGTAACGTCCACGCCGTTTGAGCAGCCTTACTACCTCGATGCGGCTACAGGCGAGTGGCGCTCTACTGCATCCGGAAAAGTGCTCAACCTGCACCGCCAGGCACCGCTCGACCTCAAGGGCCATCCGGCCGAGAAGGAACTGCTTTTGATGTACGAATACGATGCGCTCTCGCTGGAGGATGGCAAAATCTTGCCGCAAAAGCCGATCACACGCGGCGAAATGATCGAAATGCTGATGATTAGTCTGAACCAGGGACGCCACTACCCGATGTACTCCCTGGAGCGCAAGGCGACCTACAGCGACGTGGCAAACGGCTCGCGCTTCTTCTCTGCCGTCGAAGGCGCCGTGGACCGCGGCCTTTTGGACAAAAACGCTTCCAAGCTGAACCCGGATGAGCCGATCACCCGCGAAGAACTGGCCGACATGATCGTGCGCGCGCTCGGCTACAACAAGCTGGCGGACTACCCTGGCATGTTCCAGTCGCCGCTCACCGACATCGGCAACGCCAAGCATCGCGCTTCGATTATTATCGCTACGACACTGGGCATCGTGCCGACCGACAAGACGAAGTTCCAGCCGCAGGGCGCGGTGTCGCGGGCGGATGCAGCCGTTACGTTTACCCGCTTCCTGGAAAAACGCGGCAACGCAGATACGGAGTCGGTCTTCATCCGGGATTAAACGGGAGCAACGAGGAACAGCGCCATTTCTTCCATGAATGGCGCGTTTCTTTTCTCTTGACTTATCCATACCTCGCCTAGTATGATTGATTGTATGTGTACAGGGTAGCATTGATTGTAGGTAAAAACGGAAGGATGTACCCTCTTAGTTCCCTCCCTTTACAGACTGCGGCTGAATATCTGTGAGGAGCACGATGCGGAAACGCTACCGTCCGAAGTTCGTGTAGATAAAGTAGGAACTAACCTGCCGGAAGTAAACACCTACGAATCCAATTTAAAGGAGACTGAATACATGTCACGTTACACAGGACCTCGCCACAAACTGGCTCGTCGTCTGGGCATCTCCCTCGACGGTACAGGAAAAGACATCAAGCGCAACTTCCCTCCGGGCCAACACGGTCACAACAACCGTCGTAAACTGTCCGAGTACGGAATCCAACTGCAAGAAAAGCAAAAACTGCGCCACATGTTCGGCCTTAACGAAAAACAATTCCGCCGCACTTTCGACCAAGCTAGCAAAATGGCTGGCGTAGTCGGTGAAAACTTCATGAAATTGCTGGAATCCCGCCTGGACAACCTGGTGTACCGCATGGGCTTTGCTCCAACTCGCCCTGCTGCTCGTCAGTTGGTAAACCATGGTCACTTCCTGGTAAACGGCAAAAAAGTGAACATCCCATCCTACCGCGTACAACCGGGCGATGTGATTTCCATCCGTGAAAAGTCCCGTGGTCTGCAACTGATTAAGGACTCTCTGGAAAGCCGTAACTTCCTGCCAAACTACATCTCTTTCAACGATGCTGCTGCTGAAGGTACTTACACTCGTCTGCCAGACCGTGAAGAAATGCCTTCCGAAATCAACGAAGTTCTGATCGTTGAGTTCTACAGCCGTTAATCGTCTGAAAACAAAAAGAGCAGTGCCGCCCGTCGGCCTGCTCTTTTTTATTTGTCCGGATTCCTTTGCCGCTGAAAGCGGGCAGCTTTTCCTTTTCGGACATTTTGCCTACTCTAGCTCCCCTCTCCCGGGTCGCCTCATGACACCGGGTAGTAAATCAGCATGCTGACCTGGGCCAGCCCCTTCCCCTGATTGCGATAGCTGTGCGGTCTGTCGGCCTTGAAGCGGATCGAATCGCCAGCGTGCAACGTATGTGTTTCTTCCTGGATCGCAACCGTCAACTCCCCGGAAAAAACAGTCAAAAATTCTTCCGTCCCCTCTCTGTGCGCCCCGGAGCTTAACAATCCACCCTCCTCGATCTCGACCGTGTACAGCTCAAAGCGCTTGTCCGCCTCAAAAGGAAAAGCGGGATAAATCCGGTATGCCCCGGCCTGCTCGTCCGTCAAAGCCTGCACCTCTGCCTTGCGCACTACCGTCGTGTCCGGCTGCGGCTTTTGGATGAGCGAGGTAAAGGAGATTTTCAAGCCGTTGGCAATTTTCCACAGCGTCGTGATCGTCGGACTCGATTCGCCCCTTTCGATCTGGCCGATCATCGTCTTGCTCACGCCGCTCAGCTCCGCCACCTTTTCCAGACTCAGCTTCTGCTTTTCCCGTATCTCTCTTACATTTTTGGCCAGCACGCGCTGAATGTCTTCCATGGCGCCAAAACCTCCCGTGTACAATATAACGACCGGATTGTAAAATAAAACGCATACAATATAACGACCTATACGGTCATTATAGCACACGATAGAGGAGGGAGATTCACGATGCCTGTCTTGTCCTTTTTGCTTTTTGTATTTGTGTCCCACTTCACGCCTGGTCCCAACAACATCATGGCAATGGTGTTCGCCAACAAGTACGGCCTGAAAAAGACTGTCCGCTTTTGCCTCGGCGTGAGCAGCGGATTTTTGGCCCTCATCTTGCTGTGCAGCTTTTTTCACCTGCTGCTCACGAGCTACATCCCTACGGTTACGCCTTATTTGACCTTTTTCGGCGTCTTGTACATGTGGTATTTGGCGTTCAAAATGCTCACCAGCATCCGCGGGGAGGAAAACAGCGAAGCGGACGCCAAAAACATGTTTGCGACAGGCGTCCTGCTACAGTTCGTCAATCCGAAAGGGGTGCTGTACGGGCTGAGCGTCGTCGGCACGTTCATCCTGCCCTACTTTTCCACGGCGACCAGCCTGCTCGGCTTCTCCCTGCTGCTCGGCGCCGCAGGCTTTGCCAGCTCGTTTTGCTGGAGCTTGTTTGGCTCCCTTTTTCAAAATGTTTTGTCCAGGCACAAGCGCGCCTTTCACGTCGCGATGGCCCTGCTGCTGGTGCTCAGCTCGGTTTTGCTGCTCGTGTAGCCCCCTACGCTTCAACAGTTTTTGACACATTGTGACGCGGCGCGGAACTTCTCGATTGTCCCTTTCATCGCTTGTACCCTCAAGGTTCCTCGTATGGTATAATCAGGAGGTATGCTAGGGGGTCGTAGACTATGTCGAATAACCACACATCTTCCTCTGAACCGTCGAAAAAAAAGCGACGCCGTAGCCGTGGCAGACTGATATGGGTCATCGTTCAGATGGTGTTTCTGCTTGGACTCATGGGAGCTGCTGTCGCCGGAGGAATCGTGACAGGTTATGTTGCCGCACTCGTGAAGGACGAGCCAGTGCGCAGCAAGGAGGAACTGGAGGACAAAATTTTCACCAATTATCTGACTGGATTCGCCTACTACAACGACGGCTCTCTCATCGGCCAACTGCGGGCTGAGGAAGGCGACCGGCGCTTGGTGAAAAAAGCAGACGTTTCTCCTTATTTAATTAACGCCATTATTGCAACAGAAGACAAAAACTACTACCACCATTCAGGCGTTTCCTTCCAGTCCACGCTACGCGGGGCGATTCAGGAATTTACCAACCAACCTGTCGTGACAGGCGGTAGTACGATTACGCAGCAGCTTGTAAAAAATACGATCCTCTCCGCTGAAGTGAGCCACACCCGCAAAGCGCGGGAAATTTTCAGCGCCATCCGGATCGAGCGCATGTTTTCCAAGGACCAGATTTTGGAAGCCTATATGAACGAAATCTACTTCGGAAAAAACGCCAACGGCTCGAACGTTTACGGCGTTCAGGCGGCCGCCAAAGGGATTTTTGGCAAGGATGTAAAGGAATTGAACCTGAGCGAAGGCTCTTATCTCGCGGGCATGATTCAAAACCCTGGCGCCTACTCGCCATTCCGCGCCGAGAGCTACCAGCGCGGCAAGGAACGCCAGAAAATGGTGCTCGACCGCATGCTGGAAAACGGCTACATCACGCAGGCGCAATACGACGACGCGCTCAAAGCCGATCTGAAGGCGCAGTTGGCCAAGCCGACCCAGCAGGCGTATCGCGAAGTTCCGTTTTTGATGATGGAGATCGAGGAGCGGGCCGCCCGTCAGCTCGTCGATGCCGATCTCGCGGAAAAAGGGCGCGACAAGTCGACTATCGGGCGCAACGAATACCGCCAACTGGTCGAGGACAAGCGCCGCGACATTTTGCGCAAAGGCTACAAAGTGCACACGACGATTGACAAAAACGTCTACAGCATCATGCAGGCCGTCGCGGCCGACCCGAAAAACTTCGGGAAAAACCGCACCTACACGATCCGCCGCTCGAACGGCAAGACGGAAAAAATCGAGAACGCGCTGGAAGAAGTCGGCGCCATGCTGATCCACAACAAAACGGGAGCGATCCTGGGGATGATTGGCGGACGCGACTTCTCGGTCGAGCAGACGAACCACGCAACGGTTCCTCGCCAGCCTGGTTCGGCCATGAAGCCGCTGGCGGCGTACGCTCCGGCCTTTGAGCTGGGACTTTTGCAGCCAGCCTCGCCAATCGACGACGCACCTGTGCTGCTCGCCGACGGCCAGAACGGCTCTCACCTGCCGAAAAACTGGAACAACAAATGGCAAGGGATCATGAGCGCGCGGGAAGCGCTGCGGATGTCCTGGAACATCCCGGCGATCAAGACGTATTTGAAGGTCGGAATCCCTACCGCGCTGGAGTACGTCAAGAAAATGGGCATCACCACGCTGGTCGACGCAGACAACTACGCTGCGACAGGCGTAATCGGCGGACTTACATACGGAACGACGGCAGAGGAAATGACCAATGCCTACGCCACGTTTGCCAACCACGGCTCGTTCGTGGACGCCTACCTCATCGACCGGATCGAGGACAGCCAGGGCAAAGTGATCTACCGTCACGAAGCCCAACCCGTGCAAGTGTACAGCGAACAAACCGCTTATTTGATTACGGACATGATGCGTTCCGTCGTCAATGCCGGAACAGGTACGCACATCCGCAAATTCGTTCCGCGCAAGGTCGACGTGGCAGGTAAAACCGGGACTACGAACAACAGCAACGATTTGTGGTTCGTCGGCTACACGCCGGAGCTGTCCATGGGTGTCTGGGTCGGCTTTGACGAACCGTACCCGATGCCGGACGCAGACAAATACGTGCCGATGGTCGTCTGGGGCAAGGTCATGAAGGAAATTATCGAAAAGCACCCACACCTGTCTCCTCCTGACGCTACGTTCCAGAAGCCGTCGGGGATCGTCACGGCGACAGTCGACTCCAAATCCGGGCTGCTGCCAAGCGAGCTGTCCAAGCAGGCGGGGCATTTGATTACCGATCTGTTTAACCGCCGCTTCGTTCCGACGAAGGTGGACGACTCGCACCAAAAAGCGCGCCTGATTACGTACAACGGCGAGCGCTATCTGGCGAAGGAAGGCACTCCGGACGATTTCGTAACCGAAGGCATCTTCTACCGCTCCCCTGATCCGCTCCCTTCCAAGGAGCAGATTCAGGCCAAAAACAAAAGCGTTGCCGTCCAGCCGCCAGATTGGGAACAACGTCTGCCGGACAAGGAAGACCCGCGCACAGAGGTCGGCGGAACGCCAGCCGCTCCAAGCGGCGTCGTCGCAAGCGGCTCCGGCAAGCAGATCGCGCTTTCCTGGCAGTCGGCAAAAGAGCCTGACCTGGTAGGATACCGCATCTACCGCGCCGATGCGCAAAACGGCTTCGTCAAAATCGCCACGGTCAAAGATCCGGCTGAGCTGACTTTCACCGATACGACCGCAAGCCAAAGCGACGTAGGCTACTATGTCACAGCGGTCGACATCGCCGGAAACGAATCTTCGCCGTCTGCCATCGCTTCTGTCGGCGCCCAGACGTGGGAGATTCCAGGCGCAAATCCGGGCACGACGCCGACTGACAACAGCGGAAACGGCCAAACCACTCCTGGCCCATCAGGGTCGGGAGACGGCGGAAACGGCAATTCGAACTCCAATGCGGGCTCGAATACGAACAGCCCGTCTGCCGCGCCGCCTTCCGCTCCGAAATCGCTGTCGATCAAGACGAGCGGAAACAGCGTGAAGCTGTCCTGGAAAGGCAACAGCCAAGCGGAGCAGGTCATCGCCTATAACGTGTATTTCAGCCCCGATGCGGCAAGCGGCTATTTGCTGCTCGACACGGTATCCGCCACGAGCTATACACACACGGCATCTGTGCCGAACGGCAGCTACTACATCACCGCCGTCAACAGTTACGGAGAATCGCCACATTCGAACAACGTAACAGCAACCACCACAGAATAGACTAAGGTAAGGAAGAATCAGCAGAGATGGTTACAATCGCCATCTCTCTTTTTCTACAAGCATTAGGGGGGGAACCGATGGAACACGTCAAACGCTATCACTCTGCGAGCATGGTCGTGAACGGAAAAGAACTGCTTATCGAAGGACCGATTACGGGGAGATATTTGGCTGACTTGCGCTTCGATGAAGGACTCAAGGCATTTCGCATCCCCGAGCAACAGCATGAGGCCCTGATTGAAATAGCGGATCTCCCGGAAGGCCGCATCATCATCGCCCGGGAAGGGGACCTTGTGCTCGGTTACGTCACCTTCCTCCACCCCGATCCGCTGGAACGCTGGTCCATGGCCAAACTGCCCGATCTGCTGGAGCTTGGCGCCATCGAAATCAGCCACAAGGTACGGGCTGGCGGCGTAGCCAAGAAACTGCTTGAAGTCGCCTTTATGGATGACGCCATGGAAGACTACGTCATTATTACGACCGAGTATTACTGGCATTGGGATTTGAAAGGAACGGGACTCGATGTGTGGCAGTACAGAAAGGTCATGGAAAAAGTAATGGGCAGCGTCGGACTGACCTGGATGGCGACAGACGATCCGGAAATATGCTCGCACCCCGCCAACTGTCTGATGGCCAAAATCGGAAAACGAGTTCCTGCTGAAACAATCGTCGCTTTTGATGCCATGCGCTTTCAGAATCGCTTTCTTTATTAGTCTGGACATCTTTTCCATAAGATGCAAGGAGGCCCTCATTCATGCGCGTAGAAGATATCATGCGAAAAAACGTCGTTTCCATTCAGCCTGCGACTACCATCGGAGAATCCCTACTGCTGCTCAGAGCCAATCGCATCAGGCATTTGCCCGTCATTGAAAATGACATGCTGGTCGGCATCGTCTCAGACCGCGATCTGCGCGATGCCCTTCCCTCCCGCCTGCTTACCCATGATGACGACGACACCGTCCTGCACAAGCCTGTGGCTGACATCATGCAAAAACAGGTCATCACCGCCCACCCGCTTGACTTCATCGAAGACGCCGCCCTGCAAATTTACGAGCATAAAATCGGTTCGCTGCCGATCGTGGAAGGAAGCCGCCTGGTCGGGATTGTGACAGAATCCGACCTGTTTTCCAGCCTGATTGAGCTGTTCGGCGTCAACAAGCCCAGCTCCCATATCGAGGTAGAAGTAGAAGATCGCGTCGGCATGCTGGCAGAGGTCAGCCAGGTGTTTCGCGAAGCCCAGGTCAACGTCACCAGCGTCATTGTGTTTCCAGGCAAAAACCCCGGGAAAAAGAACCTGGTCTTCCGCGTCCAGACGATTGATCCGCGCGTCGTGACCCAATTGCTGCTGCAAAGAGGCTTTGACGTCATCGGACCGACAGACGGGGGGGTACTCCTGTGAGCCGGAACGCTCGTCTGATCTACTCCCCCGACTACACGAAGTATTACTTTCACGATGACCACCCGTTTAATCAGCGCCGTCTGCTGCTCATGCACGATCTGATGAGCAGCTACGGCCTGCTCACAGAGTCAGACTTGCTGGCGCCGCGCATGGCAACGGACGACGAGCTCGCCCTCGTCCACGACAGGCGCTACATCGAGTTCGTCCGCGAGCAGGGGCACAGCGAAGCAGAGCTGCCGCAGGCGATGAGCTACGGCCTTGGCACCGAGGACGTCCCCTGTTTTCGGAATATGCACGAATCGGCTGCCCTCATTGTCGGAGGGACGCTGAATGCCGTCGATGCTGTCATGCAAGGAGAGGCAGCGCACGCCTTCAATCCGGCGGGCGGGCTGCACCACGCTTTTCGCGGACGCGCTTCCGGCTTTTGCATCTACAACGACTGCTCCGTCGCCATCGCCTATTTGCGCAAGCATTGGAATGCCCGCGTCATGTACATCGACACGGATGCGCATCATGGCGACGGCGTCCAATGGGCGTTTTACGATGATCCTAATGTCCTGACCGTTTCCATCCATGAGACGGGAAAATACCTGTTTCCAGGAACGGGCAATCTGTCGGAACGCGGGGATGGAAGCGGTTACGGATTTTCCGTCAATGTCCCGCTCGACGCCTTCACGGAAGACGATTCGTTTTTGGAGGTATACGAGGAGCTGGTAGCCAAGCTGGCGCACGGCTTCAAGCCGGACGTGATCTTGACGCAAAACGGCTGCGATGCGCATACGTTTGATCCGCTGACGCACCTCTCCTGCTCGATGAAAATTTACCAGTCGATTCCCCGGCTTGCCCATCGGCTCGCCCATGAGTATTGCGACGGCCGCTGGATCGCGGTAGGCGGCGGGGGCTACGACATTTGGCGGGTCGTGCCGCGAGCGTGGACGCTGCTTTGGAGCGAAATGAGCGATCAGCCGCTGGAAGACGGCGACCTGCCGCCCGGCTGGCTTCAGCGCTGGCAGCCGCAGACTGATTTGCAGTTGCCGCTGCGCCTGTTTGACGAACCGTTTCCGGCGATTCCCCGCCGGGCGGAGATTACCGAAAAAAACCGGATTACTCTGGAGCGGGCAATTCTGTACGCGCCGACTGGAGCAGGCAAATGAGTTTGCTTGCTCTTTTTTTGCTCTCCTGTGCGTGGCAAGAGGCAAGAGGGAACAAAAAAAAGCGGGCAGACCGCGCATCCCCTTGCGATGCCGTTCTTCCCGCTTCTTCGTTTTTCGCTATTTTTGCACAAGTGCTTCCAACTCAGCCGGTGCAAAGCCTTTGACCGCTTTGTCGCCGACGACTGTCACCGGAACGCCCATGAAGCCAAAGCGCTCGACTTCCTCCTGGTAAGCGCGGCTGGTCATGACGTCGCGCACTTCGAAGGAAATGCCTTTTGCCGTCAGCCATTGCTTGACCATGTCGCAATCGACGCAGTTTTTCGTCGAGTAGACGATCACTCCCGGTTGCGCCGCGCCTGTGGAGGCGGTCAGCATGTTGCGGACAATCGCGTACGAGCGCTGCGAGGCGAGCTTCGTAAACTCGACAAAATTGACGTGCGCAGAGCCGTCTGCCTTGTCGGACATGGAGCGCACCACGACAAACGGCACGCCGTTCATCGCACATACTTGTCCGACCGCGGCCCCTTCCATCTCTGTGCAGTGAGCGCCGAACTGCTCATACAGCCATTGCACTTTTTCCCGGCTCGCCACGAACTGGTCGCCGGACAAAATACGGCCGCTCACGACCTGGACGCCTGCTTCCAACTCCTTGCCCGCTTCGATCGCCTGCTGCATCAGCTCTTGGTCGGCTTGCCACGTCCACTGCTCGGTAAAAGGAATTTGCCCTGGGGCAAAGCCGAGCGGCGTCACGTCGATATCGTGCTGGAGGCAATCTGTCGAGACGACGATATCACCAATGTTCAATTCCGGGTGAACCGCTCCGGCCACCCCTGTAAAAATGACTCGTTCCACCTGAAACTGGTCGATCAAGATTTGCGTCGTGACCGCAGCGTTGACCTTGCCGACGCCCGATTTGCACAGCACGACTTCTTTTCCTTCCATCTTGCCCGTATAGTAGGTCACTCCGGCTTTGACGGTCGTAGCCGTCTGTTCCATCGCTTCCAGGTACAGCGCAATTTCTTCATCCATGGCGCCGATAATTCCGTACCGCATCATCCATCCTCCTATGCTGTCCATCCGCAGAACGATTACGCCTGCTGTGGCTTCGTGCTCTCCCGGTACTCGATCCGGTGCGGCAGCAGCACCACGTGCTCTTCCACGTTTTCGTTGTTCATGTACTTCGTCAACAGGCGCATCGCCACGGCCCCGATATCGTACATTGGCTGCACCACGGAAGTCAGGCGCGGACGCACCATTTCCACGAGGCGGATGTTGTCGTGGCCGATGACTTCAATATCGCCCGGCACGTTCAGGCCGGAGTCCTGGATGGCGTGGATTGCGCCAATCGCCATTTCGTCGTTGGCGGCGAAAATCGCCGTTGGCGGCTCGGACAGAGCAAAAAATGCCTTCGTCGTCGACAAGCCTGACTCGTAGAAGTAGTTGCCTGTCGCCACCAGTTCCTCGTCCAGCTCGATGCCGCCGTCCTTCAGCGCCTTTTTGTACCCTTCGTAGCGCATCAGGCCGTTGAGCGGGTCGTTAGGCGGACCCGCGATCATCGCGATCCGCTTGTGGCCGCGAGAAACAAGCGCTTCTGTCGCGTCGTAGGCAGCCTGGAAGTGGTCGATGCTCACCGACGGCAGCACGTTGTCCGCATCGCGGGTCGCAGCCAGAACCGTCGGCACCGACGTGCTGGTCAATGCCTGCAAATGGTCCTCCTTGATCTCGGCTCCCAGGAACAACAGCCCGTCCACCTGCTTTTCGAGCAGCGTATTGATGAGCTGCAGCTCCTTTTCCATCCGCTGGTCAGAGTTGCAGAGGATAATGTTGTACTTGTACATGGTAGCAATGTCTTCAATCCCTCGCGCCAATTCGGAAAAAAACAAACTGGAGATATCCGGGATGATGACACCGACGGTTGTTGTTTTTTTGCTGGCGAGACCGCGGGCAACGGCATTGGGTCGATACCCCAGACGTTCAATTGCAGCCAGTACCTTTTTTCGGGTCAACGGCTTTACGTTCGGATTTCCGTTGACGACACGGGAGACGGTCGCCATCGAAACCCCCGCTTCTCTTGCCACGTCGTAGATTGTAACCGGCATCACACACCCTCACTTTCCCTATATATTGGTTTTCATAGTTATTTTCATAAATATATGCACCTATGATACGACAAGCCGTATATCGATGCAATCGTTTTTGCGGCCTTTTCCGCCGTTATTTCATTAGTTTGTTCATCGTTTTCAAAAGCTCGTCAATTACTTCGCTATCGCCTTGCTGGATGCGCTCGATGACACAGCTTTTCATGTGTCCTTCCAGCAGCATTTTGCCCACGGCATTCAAGGCGGACTGCACAGCCGCGATCTGGTTGAGAATGTCGTCGCAGTAGACGTCCTTTTCCACCATCCCGCGTATCCCGCGAATTTGCCCCTCGACCCGGTTGAGCCGGGAGACGAGATTCGATTTGATTTTATCAGGCCGCACGGTGGCGCGATCAGACGAGCAGCAGTGGTCACGATCATTCATCTGGCATTGCCTCCTTTGCCGATATCAGCACTTAAATCCTAGCTTACTTGGTCGGCCCAAGGTTCGTCAAATAAGAAAGGCCCTTCCCGCGCGCAGGAAGGGCCAGCAAACTCACTTCAAACTGTTTCGTTATCCTCTTGCAGCTACGACTTCGCCTTTGTACAGGCCGGAAGCGAGCAATTCGTCCACGAACTCGTTGAATTGAGGAATGTTGAGCTGTTGCTTCGCATCGGACAGCGCTACGTCAGGGTCCGGGTGAACCTCGACCATGACGCCGTCGGAGCCGATTGCAAATCCTGCTTTGGCGCAAGGCAGCAACAGGTCGCGGCGGCCAGTGGAGTGTGTCACATCGACGAATACTGGCAAGTGCGTTTCCTGCTTGAGCAGCGGCACAGCCGAGATGTCGAGCGTGTTGCGCGTCGCTTTTTCGTAAGTGCGGATACCGCGCTCACACAACATCACTTGCGCATTGCCTTCGGAGACGATGTACTCGGCTGCGTAGATGAATTCCTCGATCGTTGCCGCCAAGCCGCGCTTGAGCAGGATAGGCTTGTTCACGCGGCCCGCTGCTTTCAGCAATTCGAAGTTCTGCATGTTGCGCGCACCGATTTGGATGACGTCGATGTACTCGGCTGCCATTTCCAGATCGGCAGGCGTCACGATTTCGCTGATGGTTACGAGGTTGAACTCGTCCCCGATGCGCTTCAAGATTTTCAAACCTTCTACGCCAAGACCTTGGAAGTCGTATGGAGACGTACGAGGCTTGTATGCGCCGCCGCGCAATGTTCTCAGACCGCGCTTCGCGTGGTTCTCCGCGACAGCTCTCACTTGCTCGTAGCTTTCTACGGAGCAAGGGCCAGCGATCAGGATCGGACTCTTTCCGCCGAACTCGACGCCTTTTACCGTAATCACGGTGTCTTCCGCTTTTTTCTTGCGGCTGACCAGCAGTACTTTTTTCTTGTCTTCGTTTTGCAGTTCCAAAGATACTTGGAAAATTTGCTTGAACAGGTGGCGGACTGTGCTGTCGTTGAACGGACCTTTGTTGTTTTCCACGATCAGGTTGAGCATTTGGCGCTCGCGCTCAGGATCGAAGCGGCTGCTGCCCTGCTTTTCCTTTTCTTTGCCCAGCTCTTGCACCAATGTCGCCCGCTGGTTGATTAAATCCAAGATTTGCAGATTGATTTCGTCTATCTGCTTGCGCATGGTTTCAATTTGGTCGTGTGCCATGTGTCTCTCCACTCTCCTCTTTTTATATGGGTCAACTAGGTGGTTGGCGATAAATTAGGGTTATTATAATCGATTCATACTCCCTTGTCAGCAGTTTAGCGCCAAAAAGCGCGAAAGTAAATTATTTATGTTTTTTTACCTTTGCAAATTCTTCGCCAAAAACGGGAAGATTCCTTGTTTCGACAGGATTCTTTGTCGCTTGGGTCGAATCAAATGGATATATGTTCTAACTGCTTTCTTCATCTATTCCTGCAGATTTACACGAAAACGAGGGAGTGACTTGCCTTTGTCAGCCTATACAGAACCAGGCTCCCCTGAGCTGATTTTTTCCTTAGATATCGGAACGCGCAGCGTCGTCGGACTGATTGTGGAATCGACAAAAGACCAGTTTCGCGTGCTGGATTGCGCGATTCGCGAGCACGACGAGCGCTCCATGCTGGACGGTCAGATTCACGACGTCGTCGCTGTCGCGAAGGTCATCAAGCAAATAAAAGAAGAACTGGAAGAAAAACACGGCCCGCTGCACCAAGTAGCCGTGGCGGCAGCCGGCCGCTCGCTACGCACCCGGCGCGTGCGCGTGGACATGCCGTTGTCCAGACACGCGTTTATTACGCGCGAGGATGTCGTGGCGCTGGAGTTTGCCGCGGTGCAGGAAGCACAGGCTGATCTGGCGAAGGAGCTGCGCGAGCAAGATGTCACGCGCTATTACTGTGTCGGCTACAGCGTCGTCAACTACTATCTGGACGAAGAGCTGATCGGCAGCCTGATCGACCAGCGCGGCGATACGGCCAGCGCAGACGTGATCGCGACGTTCCTCCCGCGGGTCGTCGTCGACTCGCTGATCGCCGCCCTGAAGCGGTGCGATCTGGAGATGCAGGCGCTCACGCTGGAGCCGATTGCCGCCATCAACGTGCTCATCCCTGTGACCATGCGCAGGCTCAACATTGCCCTCGTCGACATCGGCGCGGGCACCTCTGACGTCGCCTTGACCGAGGAAGGCGCGATTACGGCTTACGGCATGGTCCCGGTAGCCGGAGACGAGATCACAGACGCGCTGATGAATGCCTTTTTGCTCGATTTTCCGATGGCAGAAGAGGTCAAGCGCCTGCTCTCCACCCGTGAGTCCGTCACCTTCACGGACATTCTCGGCATGGAGCATACGATGAGCGCAGCCGAAATAACCAGCGCGATTGAGGCTGACATCTCGCAGCTCGCAGAGAAGATCGCGACGAAAATCATCGAGCTGAACGGCAAAGCGCCGCAAGCTGTCATGCTGATCGGCGGCGGCAGCCTCACTCCTGGCTTGACGGGAAAAGTCGCCCAGTTTTTGAACATGCCTGCCGCGCGCGTCGCGGTCAGAGGCGGCGATGCCATCAAGCAGTTCGTGGGAGACAATCCGGCGCTCAGCGGCCCGGAGTTTGTGACGCCAGTCGGAATCGCGGTTGCCGCACGCCGCCATCCTCTGCGCTACGTCACCGTCACGGTCAACGACACGCCACTGCGTATTTTCGACCTGCGGAAAATGTCCTTGGGCGATTCCTTGATTGCCGCCGGGCTGGACATTCGCCGTCTCTACGGCAGACCGGGCCTGGCGATGAGCGTCACCGTCAACGGCAGGATGAAAATGATTCCCGGCGGTCACGGCACCCCTCCGGTCATCTTGAAAAACGGCGAAGCGGCGAGTCTCGACTCGCCGATTGCCGACGGGGACAGCATTACAGTGGTCGCCGGAACTAACGGCGTGGACGCCAGCGTCATGGTGCGCGACCTGCTCGACCAGTTGGACACATTGGACATCCTCTGCAACGACCGTCCGCTCTCGCTCGGGCCAGTGATCCGGGTAAACGGCACCCCTGCCGAGCTTGACGACCAGTTGAGCGATCGCGCAGAAGTCGAGATTCGCCTCCCCCGCACCGTGTCCGAGGTGCTGGAGTCAGCCGGGCTGTTCCCGTCAGAAAAACAGCCTGCGCAAACCGGGCTGCATTTCAGCGTGAACGGCCAGTCTTATACGCTGCCTTCCCACAATCCGGTCCTCTTGTTAAACGGCAAGCCCGCCGCTTACAGCGATTCTGTGCGGCAAGGCGATGAGCTGCACTATCGCCTGGAGGAAGTTCCGCCGCCGGCCATTCGCGATGTGATTCCGCTGGAAGAGTGGGTCCAGGAGACGATGACTGTGTACTTTAACGGCGAACGCGTAGTGCTGCCAGTGGCGCAAGTGTCGATCACCGTGGACGGAAAAGCGGCCGCGGCAGACGAGCTGGTGCCGGACGGCGCGGTGATTACCGTAAAATCTACGCCAGCCGCTCCGCCTGTATTCAGCGACGTCTTCCGCTTTGTCAACTTCTCGCTGGAGAAGCCGGAAAGCGAAAGCATCTCCGGTTTTGTCATGCTGGTGAACGGCGAGCAAGCCAGCTTCCAGACCGAGCTGAAAAGCGGAGACAAGCTGGAGCTGTATTGGGAGTAGCCATCTGAAAAGCTTGACTCACCAAGCCGTGAGGAAGATTTATCTGCACAAAAAAAGAGCTGCGGAATTGAACCGACAGCTCTTTTTTGCGTGATGATGTCTTTTAAGCCCCTACCGCCTGGCTGATCGCATCCTTGGTAATTTTCCAGTGCGACGTGTGCCATTTCACTTCGCCGTCTTCCAGCAGGAAAATTTGCGGGGATTCGTGCTTGATCGCAAAACGCTCGGCGACCGCGTTGGACACCGGGCGATCTTCCCGCACCAGGATGACAGCCGCTTCCAGCGGATGCTCCAGCAAGTACGCCTGGAACTCCTCGTAAGCAGACGTGCTGATCGGGCAGATGGTGCTATGCTTGAACAAAAGCTTTTTGCCTTTTTGGGCCACGAACTGGTCCAGTTCCTCGAGCGAATGAAGCTGTTTTTGTGCCACCATGTATCTCTCCTTTTGAGTCGCTATTGGTTTTCAGTATAGCGAAATCTGGATAGCGAAGTCTACGTTTGCGGTGCAGGGAGCAAAAAGCGGCCGCGCGGACATACCAAAAAGGAGCCGCCTGCAACAGCGCCTCCTTTTTTCTTATACCATGATTTTTGTCAATCGCTCACGCAATTCCAGCATCCATTTTTGATCGCCTAGGGACTGCGCCAACAAAAACAGATCCAGAAGCTCGTTGACCCTCTCGCCCAGCACTTCTCGCACCGAAGAGTCTGCCTTCTCATTAGCAATAAGTACCAATAAGTTGGATAACTCTGACAACTCTTCAAACTCGATCGCCTGGCGCTGCGGATGTTGGCCCAGTTCCTCCATGAGTGATTTCAAATCATCCTTAATCACATCTACCACCTGGGAATGAGCGCAGCAATCGTCAACGCAAACGTGTACGGGCACATTCATGATTTTCACCCGTTTTTTATACACGACATTGCGCAGGACGATCTCCATGTCATTCCCGCAGCGGCTGCATTTCTTTTGCACAAAGTTCACCCCTAACTATCTACATATGTATACCTCTCATACTATTCGTGACCGCCTTCTTCAATCCTGCTAAACGCCAGGTGGTACATGGTGGATACAGTGGCAGATATAGTACGGCACAGACTGGTCCTTTTGGCACTGGAACAAACGTTTTTCTCCGCATATAAGCCCAGCGCCCGCACGTGAAAAAACGAAAAAACGATGCCCTCCAGCTTGAGAGCATCGTTTTTGGCTGCCGGCTTTTGCCGTGCTTATGCGTAAATCGCGTTGACCTTTTCACAGTGCGGGCAGACAGCTACCTTGCCGGAATGCCCTGCCTCGTCTTCCACCCGGTATCCTGTAATGCGCTCTGAAAAGCAAAACAAGCATTCCGTATTGAAATCCATATCGTACTGGGCTTTCCACACAATGGATTTGAAATCCTCGCCTACATTGATGGTAATTGGGACAAGATCGTGCGCAAGACTCGATAATGATCTTTGCATCGCCATAACATCCTTTCGTTTTTTGCAAAGTCTTTTCGTATCCTCTAGCTTTTCCTGCTTTTCAGAATAATAAACATGCAAAGTGATGTGGGCCAAACTGAAAGAATCTTCCCAAAAATGGGCGAATGCCCGTATCGGGACTGTGCAAAAACCCATATGTTATGGATGTAAGCACAAGAGGCTTAACACACAACAAGGAGGATGTTCATCCTATGAGCAGCATTTTCAATGGAGACCTCGATGATTTCACCTTAGTGTTGATTCTTTTTATCCTGCTGGTCATCATCGGCTGCGGCTGCGATTGACATAGCCATATTGGCGCAGGACGCTGCATATACATGAAGAACCGAATCCTGTAAACGCGTTTCCTCCGCACGCTACCCTTGCATGGGTAGCTTTTTTCTATGCGATTTGTGTACAATACATACTGATATGATATGGAAAGCGAGGGATCCCCTTCCTATGAAAGATCCGCGTATTGAAAAATTGGCAGACGTACTGGTCAACTACTCCACCCGCGTGCAAAAGGGTGAAAACGTTTTAATCTACGCCGTCGGCAATGTGACGGACTTGACGAAAGCAGTCATTGCCAAAGTGTACGAAGCTGGAGGCAATCCTTACGTTCAACTGATCGACCAGAGCATCCAGCGCGAGCTGCTGCTCGGCGTAAACGAAACCCAGCTTGGCGTCATGCGCGAGGCAGACGTCTCCTTCATGAAGCAGATGGATTGCTACATCGGCATTCGCGGCGGCGACAACATTAGCGAGCTGGCTGACGTGCCTGGCGACAAAATGCAACTGTACTCCAAGCTGCTGATGCGCCCTGTGCTCGACGTGCGCGTGCCGGAAACGAGATGGGTCGTGCTCCGCTACCCGAACGCTTCCATGGCCCAGCTTGCCAACATGAGCACTGCTGCCTTCGAAGATTTTTACTTCAAGGTGTGCACGCTCGACTACGGCAAAATGGACAAAGCGATGGACAACCTCGTCGAGCTGATGGAAAAAACCGACAAGGTGCGCATCGTAGGACCAGGCACAGACCTGACCTTCTCGATCAAAGGCATCCCTGCGATCAAATGCGCGGGCGAAGCCAACATTCCGGACGGGGAAGTCTTTACGGCACCTGTGCGCGACTCCGTCAACGGCACGATCGCCTACAACACGCCATCCCCGTACCAAGGCTTTACATACGACAACATCAAGCTGACGTTCAAGGACGGCAAAATCATTGAAGCGACCGCGAACGACACGAAAAAAATCAACGAAGTGTTCGACACCGATGAAGGCGCGCGCTACGTCGGCGAATTTGCGATCGGGGTCAACCCTTACATCCAAAACCCGATGAAAGACATCTTGTTCGATGAAAAAATCGACGGCAGCTTCCACTTTACACCAGGGCAAGCTTACGACGACGCTTTCAACGGCAACAAGTCCTCGATCCACTGGGATCTGGTGATGATCCAGCGCCCAGAGTGGGGCGGCGGCGAAATCTGGTTTGACGACCGCCTGATCCGCAAAGACGGCCGCTTCGTCGTGCCTGAGCTCGAATGCCTCAACCCGGAAAACTTGAAGTAAGCTGTCTGGACCTGGCTTCGCCATGCTTTTTTCGGCCGGCGAAGCCTTTTGCTTGCACAAAAGGCGAAGGACCAAGCGTGTCCAGCTTGCTGCAGCGCAAAAAACAAAGGCTTCGCCGACTGTTTCTGGCGAAGCCTCTTTTGCTTATGCGGTTATCGGTTGGAAAAGCTCATCTGCCGGCCTTATGCTTAGCCGGAGGCAGCGGACAAGGCTGGCTGCTTCACGAGAGTCGGCATCTTTTGCTCCAAAAAGGCAATCGTCGACTCCAGGTGGTGAATCGTGTATTCCCAGCAAAAGCGCTGATATTCGTCAAATTGCAGTTCCAGCTTTTTAAAAGACGCCCGGCTTTGCTGAAGCATTTGCCGTTGCAGATTCAGACAGCTTTCCAGCATGTCTCTTTGCTCCTCTGGCGTGCGGCTCTTGCCGAAGAAAATTTTCACCAGCATGTCGGAGCGCAGCACCGGAGGCAAAATCGGCGTCTGGATTTCCTGACGGAACACTTCTTTTCCTTGTGCCGTGATCTGGTACAAAATTTTATTGGGCTTTCCAGACTGGATCACTTCTTGCTTGGTGACCAGTCCTTCTTCCTCCAGCTTGCGCAGCGCAGGGTATATCGCTCCAAAGCTGGCGTCGTAGAAAAATCCAATGCTATTGGAAAACGCCTGCTTGATATCGTACCCACTCATCTCTCCGTAGCTCAAAAAGCCAAGTATGATCGTTTTTACATCCATCTCTTCGCATCCTCCATTATCTTTCTTTTTCTCTCTCTACAGACAAGGCAGATTATTCCCTCTTTTCAGACAAGTACAGGTATTCATCTGCTTAGCCTTTATGTTCAAAATATTCTCTAACTACATGTATTATAATTCGATTCTAATAATTATACCAATGCTATTTCTTTATTATATCAATCAAAAATAATGATATAACACACTGGCCGAACCAAATTGGGCGTCCCTTCCCTTTCGCCCCTCCATAAGATGATATATACCTAACTACTGCTGTAGGGGGAGATATTTGTGAAAAGTAAAAGATGGTCCCAATATACGCGAGTAAAGTACCCTGTGAGCAGCAGCAGTCTGCACCCGTTCAATTTTTTTGTTCCGATTGTAGAGCGAGTTCAGGAGGGAGTCGTCTCCATCGTGACAGAAGACGCCCCCCTTGCTAAAGACGTCGATACCCTGATCCGCAGCCTCATCGACCACGAATATAAATCGACGACGCCTACCGAGCGCAGCTTCGGCTCCGGATTTATCTTCCATCCTAGAGGTTATATCTTGACCAGCCAGCATGTCATCGGCAAATCGAAAAATATTTTTGTCAAGCTGTTCAACGGCAAGGTATTCGAAGCCAAGCGCATCATCGCTGATCGAGTCAGAGATTATGCTGTCATTAAAATTGACGCGGACTGCAAGCTTTACCCTTTGCCGCTCGGCAACTCTTCTCATACCAAGGTTGGTGAATGGGTCATCAGTGTCGGTTCCCCGCTTGCTGCCATAGCGACAAAAACCAGGCTATCGCTCAGACTCCGGCGCGGCGCACCTTCTCCGGAGCCATCCGGTTTTGCCTGCTGCGGGCAAGGTAGAGCGCGAACTGCACCGGACGCTCGATGGCTGTGGCATACGTGTCCAGCTCCCCGATCTGGCGAAAAACTTCGCGTCCCGGCTTCGGATTGACCTCGATCAGCCACACCTGCCCGTTCACATCCACTCCGATGTCCAGACCAAACTCCATCATCCGGCCGAAATAGTCCTCCAAGGTGCTCGCCACCTCATGGGCAAGCAAGTGGCATTCCCGGATGGTGTGCGGCGCCTGCCTTCTCCCGAAACAGCTTTCGATCAGCGGCACAAATGGAACTGCCCGTCCTCCGCCGTGCAGATTGGAAGTGGAGCTGCCTGGCTCCCCGATGCGAACCCCGCTGCCTGTCACACTCCATTCGCCTTCCGCGTCTTTTTGGATTAACACCCGCACATCCACCACATGATTGGGGATCAGCCCGAGATCAAGCCCTTGCTGCACCAAAAAGTTGCCATCGGCAATTCGCTGCTCCGCAACCCAGCGGCCGACCCAGTTCTCCACGGCCGCCTTGCTGTCCAGCCTGGCCGTATGCACCTGATACTGCTTGTCGCGCCCGGAAAGGGCATATTCCTTGCCGACAGCCGCTACCCGCAAAATGCTTTTGCCGCCGGAACCGTTCCCCGGCTTGACATACACCAGCGGGTAACGCGCCAGCATGCTTGTCATTTTCTTTTTTTCGTACAAATGCGTCTCGGGAATCCAGCGTTTGACCCGTTCGTCTTTGGCCAGCAGTTGCGTCACACGCCACTTTTTGGAAAACGGGCTGTTCGCAAAGAAAAACAGGTCGCTGTTGCGCATGCGGATGTACTCTGGCACGCGCCGCCGATAACGGTCAATAACCACCTCCGGCCAGGGAAACCATCGGCTGGTCCAGCCGCCCCCTGCTTTCGGCACAAAGCCTCTGATCTTTTTTTCTTTTCCGTGTACGTCCTGATGCGAAAACAGGTAGATTTCTGCCCCCAGCTTCTGCCCGGCCAGCACGAGCTTGCGCAAATAGTCCGGCTCGCCAAAGCGCTGTCCCTGGCGCCAGGTCAAAATCCCGATCACCCGTTTGGGAAGCATCTTAACACCCTCTTCTTCTCGAATCGTTCGCCACAGTTTATGTGCGTTTGCCTGCATGCGAAACGCTTCGTTGGCGAATCGGGCTTGATCGCCTCCAGGCCCATCCGCAGGCGGTCGGCCAAATTCGTCCGCATACATACGGGCCCAATAGGCAACAACATAGAGGGGCGGTCCCCAAACACTTCGTTACTTACTTTTTTCAAGCTTATCTGGTACAATAAGCGATAACACAACCATGCAATATAGAGGTGACGCCGACATGAGTCAAGAGTTTGCTGGCGAACACATGTGTCCCAAGTACGAATGCGCCATTAATGTCCTGGGCAAACGCTGGACAGGTCTAATCATTCACGTGTTGCTGCGCGGCGCTGTTCGCTTCAAGGATATTCGCGAGATGGTTCCGCACATGAGCGACAAAATGCTCTCGGAACGGCTGAAAGAGCTGGAGGAGCTGGGAATTTTGGAGCGCAAGGTATATCCGGAAATCCCTGTTCGCATCGAGTATGAATTGACAGAAAAAGGAAGGGATCTGCGTCCGGTCATTGAATCCATTCACGAATGGGGACAAAAATGGATGTAGCGTCGCCCCACTTGTCCAAAAAAGGATGAGCGGGGTTTTTTTGTGCTTGGAAACGCCGAGTTTTCTTTTGCGGGCCAGGCATACAAACCGGCATTTTGCTGTAGACTCTAGCAACCTCAGTCGACGGGAGGGAATCCGATGCGAACGGCTGTCTACATGCGCGTCAGCACCGAAGACCAGGCGCGGGAAGGCTTTTCGATCCCGGCCCAGCGGGAAAAGCTGTTGGCTTACGTTCACTCTCAAGGGTGGGAGGTTGCGGCGATCTACGCCGACGAAGGGATCAGCGCCAAGGACACAAACCGCCCCGCGCTCAAGCGGCTCCTGCGCGATATCCGGGAAGGGAACATCGACGTCGTGCTCGTCTATCGGCTCGATCGCCTCACCCGCTCCGTGCTGGATTTGTATCGGCTGCTGCAGGAGTTTGAAAAGTACGACGTGCGCTTCAAAAGCTGCACGGAGGTGTACGATACGACGACGGCGATCGGCCGGCTGTTTATTACGCTGGTGGCGGCGCTCGCGCAGTGGGAGCGGGAAAATTTGGCGGAGCGGGTCAAGCTCGGCATGGAGCAAATGGCGCGGGAACGCAAACGGCCAGGCGGCCCGCCGCCTTTTGGTTACGAGCTTCTGGCCGGGGAATTGACTGTCCAGCCCGCGGAGGCCGCTGGCGTGCGCGAGATGTTTGCCCGCTACGAAAAAGGCGAGTCTCCCCGCCAGATCGCCGAGTGGGCGAACCGCGAAGGTCTGCGCGGAAAAAATGGCGCACGCTGGAGTGCAAGCGCCGTCCTGCGCCTGTTGAAAAACCCGGTGTACCACGGGGCTTTGCGCTGGAACTACACCGATTCGCTCCAGCGCCAAAACGCGCCCGAGGAGTGGATTATCGAGGAAGCGACGCATCCTGCGATCATCGACAAAGCGTGCTTTGCCCGCGTGCAAAAAAAAATGGCGGCACGCGGTTCGCTCCATCCGCGCGTCCTCGGCTCGTCGTTTTCTTTTTCCGGCTTGCTCTACTGCTCGCGCTGCAACGCGCCGATGCGCGGAAAAACGGCGAAGAGCAAAAGCGGCGGGAGGCTGTATGTGCATCGCTACTATTTATGTAAAAACAAGCAGGCTGGTCGCTGCGACGCCCCTGCCATCCGCGAAGATCGGCTGGAGCAGGCGATTCTCACCGAGCTGATGCGCTATGCAAAAGAAGCGCTCGCCGCTTATGCGGAAGCACGGGAATCGCTTCGCCCAGTCGCTGGCGCGAGCGCAGAGGAGCTGGAGCGGAAGCGGGAGCGCAAACGGCGGCGCTGGGAGGCAGCCTACGAGGAAGGGCTGCTCTCCCTCGAAGCGTTTCGCGAAAAAATGGCGGCATTGCAATCGGAAGCGGACGAATCGAATCCTCCGCGAGCTGCCTTCCTCCCTGCTGCTCCTCTCCCCGACCCCAGCCTGCTGACCGAGTGGCCCCTCATCTGGTCCCATGCCAGCGAGGAAGAACGCCGCCTGCTCGTCTCCATTCTCATCCGGCGCGTGGAGGCAACCGTATCTTCCACCGCGGCGGGGCAGCGCCAAGAGCGCGCCATCTGCCTTCAGCACCTTGTCTTTCATTAAATAGTCTGCCTCTTTGCACACAGGCGGTTCCCCGCTTGCTGCCATAGCGACAAAAACCAGGCTATCGCTCAGACTCCGGCGCGGCGCACCTTCTCCGGAGCCATCCGGTTTTGCCTGCTGCGGGCAAGGTAGAGCGCGAACTGCACCGGACGCTCGATGGCTGTGGCATACGTGTCCAGCTCCCCGATCTGGCGAAAAACTTCGCGTCCCGGCTTCGGATTGACCTCGATCAGCCACACCTGCCCGTTCACATCCACTCCGATGTCCAGACCAAACTCCATCATCCGGCCGAAATAGTCCTCCAAGGTGCTCGCCACCTCATGGGCAAGCAAGTGGCATTCCCGGATGGTGTGCGGCGCCTGCCTTCTCCCGAAACAGCTTTCGATCAGCGGCACAAATGGAACTGCCCGTCCTCCGCCGTGCAGATTGGAAGTGGAGCTGCCTGGCTCCCCGATGCGAACCCCGCTGCCTGTCACACTCCATTCGCCTTCCGCGTCTTTTTGGATTAACACCCGCACATCCACCACATGATTGGGGATCAGCCCGAGATCAAGCCCTTGCTGCACCAAAAAGTTGCCATCGGCAATTCGCTGCTCCGCAACCCAGCGGCCGACCCAGTTCTCCACGGCCGCCTTGCTGTCCAGCCTGGCCGTATGCACCTGATACTGCTTGTCGCGCCCGGAAAGGGCATATTCCTTGCCGACAGCCGCTACCCGCAAAATGCTTTTGCCGCCGGAACCGTTCCCCGGCTTGACATACACCAGCGGGTAACGCGCCAGCATGCTTGTCATTTTCTTTTTTTCGTACAAATGCGTCTCGGGAATCCAGCGTTTGACCCGTTCGTCTTTGGCCAGCAGTTGCGTCACACGCCACTTTTTGGAAAACGGGCTGTTCGCAAAGAAAAACAGGTCGCTGTTGCGCATGCGGATGTACTCTGGCACGCGCCGCCGATAACGGTCAATAACCACCTCCGGCCAGGGAAACCATCGGCTGGTCCAGCCGCCCCCTGCTTTCGGCACAAAGCCTCTGATCTTTTTTTCTTTTCCGTGTACGTCCTGATGCGAAAACAGGTAGATTTCTGCCCCCAGCTTCTGCCCGGCCAGCACGAGCTTGCGCAAATAGTCCGGCTCGCCAAAGCGCTGTCCCTGGCGCCAGGTCAAAATCCCGATCACCCGTTTGGGAAGCATCTTAACACCCTCTTCTTCTCGAATCGTTCGCCACAGTTTATGTGCGTTTGCCTGCATGCGAAACGCTTCGTTGGCGAATCGGGCTTGATCGCCTCCAGGCCCATCCGCAGGCGGTCGGCCAAATTCGTCCGCATACATACGGGCCCAATAGGCAACAACATAGAGGGGCGGTCCCCAAACACTTCGTTACTTACTTTTTTCAAGCTTATCTGGTACAATAAGCGATAACACAACCATGCAATATAGAGGTGACGCCGACATGAGTCAAGAGTTTGCTGGCGAACACATGTGTCCCAAGTACGAATGCGCCATTAATGTCCTGGGCAAACGCTGGACAGGTCTAATCATTCACGTGTTGCTGCGCGGCGCTGTTCGCTTCAAGGATATTCGCGAGATGGTTCCGCACATGAGCGACAAAATGCTCTCGGAACGGCTGAAAGAGCTGGAGGAGCTGGGAATTTTGGAGCGCAAGGTATATCCGGAAATCCCTGTTCGCATCGAGTATGAATTGACAGAAAAAGGAAGGGATCTGCGTCCGGTCATTGAATCCATTCACGAATGGGGACAAAAATGGATGTAGCGTCGCCCCACTTGTCCAAAAAAGGATGAGCGGGGTTTTTTTGTGCTTGGAAACGCCGAGTTTTCTTTTGCGGGCCAGGCATACAAACCGGCATTTTGCTGTAGACTCTAGCAACCTCAGTCGACGGGAGGGAATCCGATGCGAACGGCTGTCTACATGCGCGTCAGCACCGAAGACCAGGCGCGGGAAGGCTTTTCGATCCCGGCCCAGCGGGAAAAGCTGTTGGCTTACGTTCACTCTCAAGGGTGGGAGGTTGCGGCGATCTACGCCGACGAAGGGATCAGCGCCAAGGACACAAACCGCCCCGCGCTCAAGCGGCTCCTGCGCGATATCCGGGAAGGGAACATCGACGTCGTGCTCGTCTATCGGCTCGATCGCCTCACCCGCTCCGTGCTGGATTTGTATCGGCTGCTGCAGGAGTTTGAAAAGTACGACGTGCGCTTCAAAAGCTGCACGGAGGTGTACGATACGACGACGGCGATCGGCCGGCTGTTTATTACGCTGGTGGCGGCGCTCGCGCAGTGGGAGCGGGAAAATTTGGCGGAGCGGGTCAAGCTCGGCATGGAGCAAATGGCGCGGGAACGCAAACGGCCAGGCGGCCCGCCGCCTTTTGGTTACGAGCTTCTGGCCGGGGAATTGACTGTCCAGCCCGCGGAGGCCGCTGGCGTGCGCGAGATGTTTGCCCGCTACGAAAAAGGCGAGTCTCCCCGCCAGATCGCCGAGTGGGCGAACCGCGAAGGTCTGCGCGGAAAAAATGGCGCACGCTGGAGTGCAAGCGCCGTCCTGCGCCTGTTGAAAAACCCGGTGTACCACGGGGCTTTGCGCTGGAACTACACCGATTCGCTCCAGCGCCAAAACGCGCCCGAGGAGTGGATTATCGAGGAAGCGACGCATCCTGCGATCACCGACAAAGCGTGCTTTGCCCGCGTGCAAAAAAAAATGGCGGCACGCGGTTCGCTCCATCCGCGCGTCCTCGGCTCGTCGTTTTCTTTTTCCGGCTTGCTCTACTGCTCGCGCTGCAACGCGCCGATGCGCGGAAAAACGGCGAAGAGCAAAAGCGGCGGGAGGCTGTATGTGCATCGCTACTATTTATGTAAAAACAAGCAGGCTGGTCGCTGCGACGCCCCTGCCATCCGCGAAGATCGGCTGGAGCAGGCGATTCTCACCGAGCTGATGCGCTATGCAAAAGAAGCGCTCGCCGCTTATGCGGAAGCACGGGAATCGCTTCGCCCAGTCGCTGGCGCGAGCGCAGAGGAGCTGGAGCGGAAGCGGGAGCGCAAACGGCGGCGCTGGGAGGCAGCCTACGAGGAAGGGCTGCTCTCCCTCGAAGCGTTTCGCGAAAAAATGGCGGCATTGCAATCGGAAGCGGACGAATCGAATCCTCCGCGAGCTGCCTTCCTCCCTGCTGCTCCTCTCCCCGACCCCAGCCTGCTGACCGAGTGGCCCCTCATCTGGTCCCATGCCAGCGAGGAAGAACGCCGCCTGCTCGTCTCCATTCTCATCCGGCGCGTGGAGGCAACCGTATCTTCCACCGCGGCGGGGCAGCGCCAAGAGCGCGCCATCTGCCTTCAGCACCTTGTCTTTCATTAAATAGTCTGCCTCTTTGCACACAGGCGGTTCTCCACTTGGATTGGAAAACTCTGTAACTGCCGGAATCATCAGCGCCAAAAACCGCCGCCTTCAGGTTGCCAAGCGAATGTACGAAGAAATTTTCCAGACCGATGCCGCCATCAACCCCGGCAACAGTGGTGGGCCACTCATCAACCTGAACGGCGAGGTTGTGGGGCTCAATGCCTTTATCATTCAATCCAGCCAATGTTTGGGCTTTGCCATCGGCATTGACGCCCTGAAAGCGCAACTGGAGCAGTACGTCTTTAAATAAAGAAGCAACTGCCCAGCAAAAAAGTATGGGAAAAGAAAAAACCCCGTCTAGGATGACGGGGATTGTTTTTCAAATGCGATCAAATATACTTTTTGACCTTCGGAATTGATTTGTTCCTCTGCCTCTTTCAATTGTTGCAACTGCACGGCCGTCAGTTGCGCAATAGGCAGTTCGTTCAAACGGTTTTGTTCCATACGCCATTCCTCCGTTGGTATCAGACTCACGAAGTAGTCTGTCCACCTGAACGGGTATGTATTTACGCGGTCAGATCGAAAGCTTTGGCAATCGCGGAACACGAACGCTTGCAGAATACGATCGGCAGCTCGCGGTCCTTCGCCTGGTTTTTCACTGTCTTCGCCAGATTGTGGTTCACGAAGTCAGTCAGCACCAGAATCATGTGGATGCCTGCAGGGATTTTCACGCCTGTTTGGGAGCTTTTGCGACCTGTCACGTGATGGATGTCCTTGAATCCTTGCCCGTGCAACAAGTCGACGATATTACCGAGGCGATCTCCGCCGATAACTAAAATGGATGACATAACTGTTTTCCTCCTTAAATTGAGTGAGTGTAAAATGTATGTTCTGTTTCTCTGTTTTTCTAATTGATAATGAATATCACTCTTATTGATAAATATTATCATTCCCATTTAGCTTTGACAATACTCTCCATGATAACTTTTTTGTAAAAATATAAAACTACTGTTAACAGCTCCTTGCTGCTCCACAGGTCTCACTCGCCATTGCCCGTAAAAAACGCCAGATATGAACAGAAAACGCCGAATATCTACATATGTATTGCCCGGTTCATTTTTCCAACTGTATAATGAACAAATAGATCGTGAATGAGGAGGTGGCGGAGGGTGCAAGAAATTACACAACTGCACGCCATTTTTGATCGAACCAGAGGGTACATCAATCGTTTTATGGGAATCATCCAGCCGATTATCGACGCTGCCCAGGACGAGCATACACGCTTGTACTACCATCACATTTTGGAAGAAGAAGAACAGCGCATGGGACGACTCCAGGAACTGGTTCCTTACCTGGAAAAAGTGTCCGAAAAAGAAACGCTTGCCGAGCTGAGCGACCGCGAGCTTTCGCAAATGCTGTCAGATGTGAACCTGGAGCGTTTTGGCCTGCATAACTTCCGCGAGCACCTGGAGCTTTCCCTGTACGAGTTTCAAGATGACGAAACTCGCCAGACTCTGGACGGCATGCGCGAAAAAACCCACGCCGACTACTTGCAGGTGAAAGAAATCATGGCCGCGTTGAGCGAGCGTTTTTCGGACGGGTCCCATCCCGATCTGACTGACCACGACGAGGGACACGACATCCATCAGGTGGATCACCTGAAAGCTTCGGCTTCCGCTGCTCACGGTGTTGCTTCTGTCATCAAGCATTCCGCTCCTGCCCATGCCGTTTCCGGCAACATTTCCGGCAAAAAGGGGCTTACAGTAGGAAGTCTGAAAGGACTGTAAGGAAACAACCATCTTATATGACCTGGAGGTTACGCTATGGACAAGCTTCGCAAATACCCTGACTCTCCTTTGACGAAAGATGAATGGAGCCAGTTGGATGCCACTGTAATCGACATGGCGCGCCGTCAACTCGTGGGACGTCGTTTCATTGATATTTACGGTCCGCTCGGAGAAGGCATCCAGACGATTACGAACGACGTGTACGACGAGTCCCGCTTTGGCGGTCTCTCCCTGCGCGGCGAATCGCTGGAAATGACACAGCCTAGCCGCCGTGTGAGCATGACGATTCCGATTTTGTACAAAGACTTCATGCTCTACTGGCGCGACGTGGCGCAAGCGCGCACACTCGGCATGCCGCTCGACATGAGTGCTGCTGCAAACGCGGCTGCCGGCTGCGCCCTGATGGAAGACGACCTGATTTTCAACGGAGCGGCTGAATTCGATCTGCCGGGCCTGATGAATGTAAAAGGCCGCCTCACTCACCTGAAAAGCGACTGGATGGAGTCCGGCAACGCGTTCGCGGATATCGTGGAAGCGCGCAACAAGCTCTTGAAAATGGGCCACAGCGGCCCTTATGCCCTCGTTGTGTCTCCAGAGCTGTACTCCTTGCTGCACCGTGTGCACAAAGGCACCAACGTGCTGGAGATCGAGCATGTGCGCAACCTCGTCACAGACGGCGTGTACCAATCGCCAACCATCAAAGGCCGCTCCGGCGTGCTGGTGGCAACGGGCCGTCACAACCTGGACCTGGCGATTGCGGAAGACTTCGACTCCGCTTTCCTCGGAGACGAGCAAATGAACAGCCTGTTCCGCGTTTACGAGTGCGTCGTGCTGCGCATCAAGCGCCCTAGCGCGATTTGCACGCTGGAAGAAACCGAAGAATAAAAAACGGCCTGGCTTGGCTTGAGTCGGCTTGTGGCTCAGTCAGACAGCCGCCTGTGAAGTTCATCGCTCACAGTGCCATTTCATCTGCAAAAAACGTGTCCATTTGACTTTACCGTCGATGGGCACTTTTTTGTGGGGGAGCTGGGACAGTCTTTTCAGGAAAAATATTGCAAATCTTCCTCTTGCTTTTTCCAGAAATGAGATTATAATAAGAACAAATGTTCCCTAACAAAATACTTCGACTTGAACTTATTCGGAAGAGGTGTTTTTATGAGTCATTCGCTTCACGATGTCCAGTTTTATCAGGAACAACTCGGTTCCGGCTTTCCGATTGTGATGCTTCACGGCTTTTCCCTCGACCACCGCATTATGCAAGGCTGCATGGAGCCTGTTTTCGCGGAGCGCGAAGGCTTCCGCCGCCTGTATATTGACTTGCCAGGCATGGGAAAGACGCAAAATTACGACAGCGTGCAAAACACGGATGACATGCTGGAGGCCGTCCTGCACTGGATAGATCGGGAGTTGTCCGGCAAGCCCTTTCTTCTTGCAGGAGAGTCTTACGGAGGTTTTTTGGCCAGGGGCGTGATCGAAAAGCGCAGAGAACAAGTAAAAGGCGCTCTTTTCATCTGCCCGAGCGTCATTCCGCAAATGAAATTGCGCACCTTGCCGGAAAAAGCGCTTCTCGTGGAAGACAAACTGCTGTGGGACAAGCTGACCGAGACGGAGCGCACCGAGTTTGCGTCCATGGCCGTCGTGGCGACGAATGAAACATGGGAGCGTTACAAAACAGAGATTATGAGCGGATACCACATCGCGAACTTCCCCTTTTTGGAAAGACTGAAAACGTCGTACGGCTTCTCCTTCCCGCTCGACACGCAGCCTTTTTCCCATCCGAGCCTGTTTGTCGTGGGCAAGCAAGACCACATCGTCGGCTACCAGGACGCTTGGAGCTTGCTGCCTCACTATCCGCGCAGCTCCTTTGCCGTTCTCGACTGCGCGGGACACAACCTGCAAATCGAGCAGCCAGCGCTGTTTACCGAGCTGGTGCACGAGTGGCTGGATCGGGTGGAGAGGGAGCTGGCTGTCTAGCCGTTCCCGGAAGCTTTGGCTTCGCCATGGCGTTGCGTTTGGCGAAGCCGGGGGCTGCGGGGCTGGCCCTTTCATTTGCGGAACATCAGAAACAAAAAAAGACAACCAGCCAGTTTTTTTGGCATGATTGTCTTTTTGGGCAGAGCTTTCTTGTCGTTCGCGAAACGGTTTCGCGGGCGAAAGACGCTGCTACTGTGTCACCAGGCTTTGACTGTATGCTGTAAATGCTTTGCCAAGTCTGGAAATTGCCAGTTGAGTGTCTTCCCGGTTGAGCAGCGTGTAGTTCAGGCGCATCGTATTGTGTTGCGGCTCATCTGCGTAAAACGGCTTGCCCGGGACGAATGCCACGCCTTCTTGCACAGAGCGGGCCAGCAGTTTTTCCGCGTCCACATGCTCGGGCAAATTCACCCAGAGGAACATGCCTCCCCTTGGCTTCTCCCAGCGGACGCCTTCCCAGTTTTGGGCGAGCAGCAGCTCGTTCATCCACTCCATCCGCTCCTTGTAGGAAGCGCGGATTTTTTCGATGTGGCCTTCCAGATCGAATTGGGAGAGCAGTTCATGGAGCGCGATCTGGTCGATCGTGCTGGATTGCAAGTCGACGGCTTGCTTCGCCTTGACCATCATCTGGATGACGCGCTTGTCGCCGATAGCCCAGCCGGTCCGCAGACCAGGCGCGACGATTTTGGAAAACGTGCTCGTGTACACGACACAGGAATCTGTCGGGTGCTCATCGAGCGAGAAAATGGAACGGTACGGAGCTTCTCCGTCAAACTGGATTTCGCCATACGGATCGTCCTCCAGAATGAGAATGTCGTTCGCTTTGCACTGGGCGAGCAAGCCTTGGCGACGTTCCACGCTCCATACTTTCCCGGTCGGATTCGCAAAAGTCGGAATGACATAGACCATTTTCGGGCGATACTGGGCGATTTTTTGCGCGAGATCGTCCAGATCCATCCCTTCTGCGTCCCCTTGCACCGGAATGGTGCGAATCCCCCGAAATTGGAACAATTGGACCGCAGCCAGATACGTTGGATTTTCTACCAGCACGACGTCGCCTTCGTCCAAATAGACTCGACACAGTAAGTCGACGGCCTGCTGGGAGCCGGTGGTCAGCAGCATATTGTCCAGGCCTACGTTCATATGTTTTTGCTTCATCCGTGAGGCAACCCACTCGCGAAGCGGAATGTATCCGTCAGTCAAACCGTACTGCAAAGATTTGGCCCCCAGATCGAATGCCCGATTGAAAGCTTCGCGCATAGCTGCGATAGGAAAAGAATCCTCGGCTGGCAGTCCACCTGCGAGCGAGAGCACTTGATTGCCTTGGGTCAGCTTCAAGATTTCCCGGACAGCCGAGGAGGATAATGCGTCAACTGATTTTGAAAATGAGTACTCCATGTTCCGTTCCCCCTTGATTTTGCTTATTCTTGTTTTATCACTGACGCCAGGCAAAGTCCAATCCCCGCTAGCTATGAGCAGATAGGTTTTGACTATGTCGAGCGATTGTTCGATCGAAGCTGCTGCTTGCATCAGCGCTGCTCCCTAGTTTTCGCAACCTTCATTTTTACCCCATGCCGCCATGCGAAAATCCGTGTACGTCCCTTTTTCTTTGGTCGAGCAAGAATAGCTCTTGCGACAGGTCAAATCCACCAGCGTCAAACGAAGTCCGTGCTTCGCTCCGGTATCAATGCCGATTCGGTCTGGCCGTATCCAGATTTCCCCCGGTGCGGCTCCCATCCGATGTGTGGGCGTGTGCCCGAATACAATCACTCGCTCGAACTGCGCCGCACTGTGCCAAAACTCTTCCCTGATCGCGAGCAGATCGTAAGGCTGCTGGGAAGCGAGCGCAATTCCCGGGCGGATACCCGCGTGTACGAACAAGTACGGCCCGTGCTCGATGTAGTGCGGCAATCCGGCGGCAAGCGTTGCTCCAGCCCTTCCAGGCGCAACAGCTTGACCAGTTCGGCGATTTTGGCCTGAATCAAATCTGCTTTCATTTTTTTGCGCTGGAGTCCGTACGCGATATTGGCGTAGACGCTCATGTGCGGCCACAGGGCGTAATCCTGAAACACCATGTTGAGATTGCGCTTTTCCGGGGGGACCAGCCGCGAGGGCGACGCCACCTGTTCCCCTCTCAGCAGCACCTCTCCGGCATCTGCCGGGTCAGTCCGGCGATTACTTGCAAGAGCGTAGATTTCCCGCAGCCGGATGGTCCCAGGACGCTGATGATTTCTCCGCTGCGCACGGCCAGGTTGATTCCGCGCAAAGCGGCATAGCTGCCAAACGATTTTTGTACGCCTCGCACTTCCAAAATCGGCTTCAAGCTTGTTCTCTCCCTGCTTTCCATTTTTTCGGCTGAAACAACAGCTCGACGATGACGATGAGCAGCACAACGAAACCGCCGCCCACCAAGGTCGAAGCCGCTGCGTAAGTCGCCGTCGATGGGGAAGTGCCTTGTCCGCATCCCGCAAAAAGCAAGGTAGTGGAGACGAGCAGCGATGCTACTGTCCATTTTTGTTGCCGATTTTTCCTGGTCATTCCGATTTCCCTCCCATTTCATTTCCTACCGACAACTGTACGCGATTTGTGTGAGGGGAAAGTAAACCGGATGCTAAGCTTGTGTTAAATAGAGTCTATGTTTATTGATAGATCCATAGAGAATATCTATACTGAGGGCGGAAGGGAGCGATCCGGTGAATATTCAGCAATTGCGTGTGTTCGCTGTAGCCGCCCAGTGCAAGTCGTTGACGGAAGCTGCCGAGGCGCTGGGGATCAAGCAGCCAACCGTCAGCTTTCACCTTAAAAAGCTGGAAACCGCCCTCGGTGTGGAGCTGTTCTACAAGCAGCCGCGGCATTTTCGGCTGACCGAAGCGGGGAATGCTTTGTTGCCGTATGCCAGAAGAGTGTCCACCTTGCTGACAGAAGCCGGGCAGATCATGGAGGAGTTTCGTCACGGCGGCAGAGGCACGCTGAAAATCGGGGCGAGCTACACGCCTGCCACCTACTTTCTCCCCCCCTTATCTCGCCGCATTCCAGGCGGAGTACCCGCATGTCCTGCCGATTTTGACCGTAAAAAAAGCGCGGCCGCTCATGGAGCTGCTGCGCGACTTCGAAATTGATCTGGCTATTGTTTCGCTGTCCATGCAGCCCCAGGAAGGCTTGCACGTCATTCCGCTGCTGGCGGACGAGCTGCGTCTGGTTCTCTCTCCGCAAAATCCGCTGGCGCAAAAAAAGACAATCGAACTGGCCGATTTGCAATCCGAGCCGTTCCTCATCCACGAAGCCGGCTCCACCTCCCGCGAGCTGGCCGAACGCTGGGCCCAGGAAAACCAGTTGCGCTGGCAAGTGCGCATGGAGCTTGGGGCGATCGAGACGATCAAGGAAGCGACGAAGCACAATATGGGCGTCAGCATCCTCCCCTATCGCAGCGTCGTGCGCGAAGGCGAAACGGGCGAGCTGGTCATTCGCGAGCTGCCTGGCTACGTCAACCGCAGACATATTTGCCTCGTCTATCGTCAGGATGACCTCTTGCCTTATCCGGTGACCAGCTTCATCCGTTTTTTGCAGCACCGCCGCCTACCAGACGCAAAAAGCCCCTCTCCGCTGTAAAAGGGAAAGGGGCGAATATGTAATTCGATGGGAACACTCTACGCGATGCGGACAACCCGCTTTTTTTCCACTTGCGGCAGGAAGGACAAATCCACATAAGAACGCGCTTCCTCCAGCCCGATGTCTTCTGCCAAAAGCAGCGCTTCTTCCTGGAAGGTAGGCGTACAGCTTCCTTCGTTCAGTTCACAGAGACGCTTCAGGCGTTTCAGGCGCTCTGCGCACTTTTCAGCCCGCATGCATTCATTGGCAAGCTCACATACATTGACGTGGCGCGCGTCTGCGATCATGCTGATGTCGTCCACATGCACAATCAGCCGCTTGCCTTCTTCTGTCACGAAGCCGATCGAGCAAAAATGCGCACCTGACATTTCCAAACGAGTGAGAACCACATTGGTGAAAACCTCTCCTGTGCGCAGTCGAACTTGAGCTGCTTCAATGGCTCCACCGATCTTCCGCTCGTTGGCGATCACCGTGTACATGTCAGTGTAACCGTTAATCTGATAGCGCATAGTACCCTCCCGCTCCTGATGAGATCAATTATCATTAACATCGTATAATGAAAATCATTATCTGTCAACGATGAGAATGATTTTTATTACTACTGCACGTCTTATGGTGCGGGAGGGGGGTTCGACTGGTAATGGATTGACAAGCAGGTGATAAAGCGTGGGCAGTGGACGGCGCGGGCAAGGGGGCAACGCAGACAAGCGCAGGTCAACATGGGGAAACATGGATGATCCTGAGATACGCGAGCAACCGACCAACGCACCCCCGGCAGTCTCACGCAACGCAGCCCCCAAAAACAAAACCACACTCCCCACCCCCAGGAAGTGTGGTCACCCGCTCTCCTACTTACTTCGTTTTCGCAAAAAGCCCCAACTGTTCGATCCGCTGAACCGCTTCGGCCAGGCGTTGTTCGTCCGACAGCAGGGCGGCGCGAACGTAGCCTTCGCCGCTTGGGCCGAAGCCGACGCCTGGTGCGACGACTACATGTGCTTTTTCCAGCAGCAAATCCGAGAACTCCACCGAAGTAAAGCCAGCCGGGACGGGGAGCCAGGCGAAAAACGAGCCTTGCGATGGCGGGGCCTGCCAGCCGATGCGGTGCAGATTGGAGAACAGCGCATTGCGGCGGCCTTCGTAGACGGCTACCAGATCGCGGACGCACTGCTGCGAGTCTGTCATCGCTTTGGCTGCGGCCATTTGGACCGCTCCAAACAGGCTGACGAAGTAATGGTCCTGAATCAGATTGATGAGCCTTACCAGCTCGCGGTTGCCGACCATCGCGCCTACGCGCCAGCCGGCCATATTGTACGTTTTGGACAACGTGTAAAACTCCACGCCCACCTCTTTTGCCCCCGGCACCTGCATGAAGCTGACAGGCTTTTTGCCGTCGTAGCTGATCGCGCCGTACGCGAAGTCGTGGCAGACGACGATCTCGTGCTTGCGCGCAAACTGGACGGTTTCCTCGTAAAATTCAAACGGGGCGTTCACCGCTGTCGGGTTATTCGGATAGTTCAAAAACATCAGCTTGGCGCGGTCCAAATCGGCTTGCGGGATTTTGCTGTAGTCAGGCAAAAACTGATTTTCGGCCGTCAGCGGCATCATCGACATCCGGCCGTTTACGACCGCTACGCCGGACCAGTAATCCGGGTAGCCAGGGTCCGGTACGAGTGCCACATCGCCTGCGTTCATCAGCACCTGGCAAATTTCCACGAGGCCGGTTTTGCTTCCGAACAGGATCGCCACCTCTTCCTCCGGGTCGAGGTCCACGTCAAATTGTTGCTTGTACCAGTGCGCGACTGCCTGCTTCAGCTCCAGTCGGCCGGAAAACGGCGGGTATTTGTGATGCAGCGGATTTTCTGCCTGTGCCTTCAGCTCTTCCACAATGTGCGGCGGCGTAGGCAGGTCCGGGTTTCCTTGGCCCAGATTAATGACGTCATGCCCACAAGCGATGACTTTGTTTACTTTTGCCACCAATGTCGCAAAAAACTGGGTCGGGAGCCGATCAATCATGTCGGAAGGTTGGATGCGCATCTGTCTTCAGTTCCTTTCTTTTTAGGCCAATGTACAGCAAAAACCCCCTCTTTCCGTACAGAAAAAGGGGGAGATCAGCTTGGTCACGTCCTTATCTGTCAGGAATTATCCTGCTGGAATTGGCACAGCATCTGCAACGCGCAAGCGCGCAGATCCGCTGCCGGGCTTCATAGGGCCAGTCCCTCCGCCTCTCTTCATAAGTAAATCACACGGAATATACTGTTTTTAATCTTCTTCATACTACATTGCGGGCTCCGAACGTGTCAAGACGCTTCGCGAGGCCCGCGAATTTTTCCTGGCTACATCTTTTCTACGGTCGCGGCTGGCACTTTTCGGGTGCGACCTTGAAACGAGCTGTGCAGGGCGAAAAACGCGACAGACATTAGCGCCAGCCCCGCCATGATGTACAAAAGTCCTTGTGCCTGAAAATGCTGGAAAATGACCGCTCCGAGCAATGGGCCGAGCATGCGTCCCGCAGAGCCTGTGCCGGAGATCAGCCCTTGGATGAAGCCTTCTCGCCCCTGTGGCGTAAACTCTGCTGCCACGGCAGGCACGGCCGGCCAGACGAGCATTTCTCCAAGCGTCATGATGAACATCCCGGCGACAAAGCCGGCGTAGGAGGTCGTCTGCGACAAAATCAGCATCGACAGCACGAACACGTAGGAGCCGAGCAGCATCTGCGCTCGCAGCGTGCGGGCGAAGCGGCCAATGACCCAGGCGATCAGCGGCTGGCCGAACAAAATCAGGCCGCCGTTGATCGTCCAGAGCAAGCTGTACTGACGCAAGGAAATGCCCAACGATTGCATGTAGGTCGACAACACCGTCGTCCACTGGACGTAGACAATCCAACTGATTAACAGCCCGCTGCACAAGAGCAGTAGGGCGCCCCACGCCACTTTTTTCGTCGGCAGTTGCTGTAGCGGCGAAAGCGCCTCAACTGGCTTCGGCTTGGCAGCGCTTTGGACAGCAGCGGCGGGAGTGCCTGCGGTATTGGCTTGCTCCGCCCGATAGCCCCGCTCTGCAACTGCCTTGAGCTGCCGAGGCAAAATGAGCACGAACATGACGAGCACGATGACTTGCGAGATCGCGTTGCCAAAAAACGTCCAGGCAAACGAAATGCTCGCCAGCAAGCCGCCGAGGGCAGAGCCAGCCGCCACCCCGGCGTTGAGCGCGACGTAGATCATGTTGATCCCTTTGCGCCCGCCTTCCGGCCACAGCACGACAGCGAGTGCATTCATCACCGGAGAGAGCGTGCCGTAAAACAGCCCGTTCAGCAACAACAAGATCGTGTACAGCGTAAAGTCATGCGTGACGCCAAGCCCGACGGAAATCAGAATGACGCCGATTGAGGCAAAAACGATCGTGCGCATTTTCCCCCAACGGTCGAACAGCATGCCACCTGCGATGCTGCCGATCAAAAAAGCCCCCTGGTTCAATAACAGCAAAAAGCCCGCTACGGTCAGCGGCTTCCCTAAATAATCGTGGATATAGATGGTGACAAGCGGCCAAATACAAGCCATTCCGGTAGAAAAAATGATCGCAGCAATCGCCAGAAGACGAATGCTGCTCGGATAGGATTGCCATTTCTGTTTCATGGTTTAGTTCTCTCCCCGACGAAAATCGCCGCTTTTCCCGCCTGTTTTGCTCACCAAGCAAGTCGGACCGATTACCATGCCTTTGTCCATCGCCTTGCACATATCGTACACCGTAAGAGCTGCGACACTGACAGCCGTCAAAGCTTCCATTTCCACGCCCGTTTTTCCCGTCGTCCGCACACATGCTTCCAGGGCAAGCGTCGTCTCGTTTTCAAAAGCGAAGCGAATGTCGATCCCGGTCAAAGGAAGCGGATGGCACATCGGGATGATTTCCCACGTCTTTTTCGCTGCCATGACGCCCGCTACCTGTGCGACTGCCAGCACATCCCCTTTCTCTACCCGTCCTTCGCGAATGCGGGCGAGCGTTTCCGGCTTCATGACGATTTTGCTCTCTGCCACAGCCTCCCGTTTTGTGATGTCTTTTTCCGAGACATCTACCATCCGCGCACGGTTTTGTTCATTAAAATGCGTCAGTTGATCGTTCATGCAACTATCCGTCCTCCATCTATGCGATCCCGTTAAACAGCCGAAAAGCCTGGCTGAAATCGGTCATCTGTCTACTCCTACCTTACTCCCGCGGCTTGCGAAAAGCAATGGAAACATCGCTGCCAACTGCTCCAGCTACTTGTAGCATGCGTCTTCTCCTTCATTATCTTGCTGTTCTACTCGCAAATTCGTACAAAAACGCCGCGGTGAAGCTATACTGTGCGTACAACAACCAGCAGGCGTGCTGGAAACGATAAGGTCTGGAGGCGTTTGTCACAATGAAGGAAAAACAACATGTTTACTGGTCAAAAGTCATTTTGCAAGAGTGGAGCCTGCATCTCGCGGCCACAGCCAAAGGGCTATGCTTCGTCGGCTCCCAAAACGGCCCGTTCGCAGAGCTGAGCAATTGGTTCGCTCGTCGCAGACCCGGCCATGTTTTGGTCCAGGATCACGAGCAGCTCGCCCCCTATGTGGCGGAAATCAGCGAATATTTGCAAGGGGCGCGGCAGCAATTCTCGCTTGCGCTCGATCTGGAGGGCACGCCGTTTCAGCTATCTGTCTGGGACGCTTTGTGCCGCATTCCATACGGGCAGACGACGACTTACTCCGAGATTGCCGCTCACATCAAAAAGCCTGCCGCCGTCAGGGCCGTAGGAGCCGCGATCGGAGCCAATCCGCTGCTTTTGACCGTCCCTTGCCATCGGGTCGTCAGCAAAGACGGCAGCCTCACCGGCTATCGCGGCGGCCTGGACATGAAAACAGCGCTGATCGCGCTCGAAAAAGGAAGTCTTGCAAGGGGGATGCAGCATGGCTGAGCCGCTGACAAAACGCATCGCCCTACTCCCCTGGGAGCAGTTGCAACACAGTCTGGACGAGCAAGGCTTTGCCGTCCTCCCTCCCGTCTTGCAACCGGGAGAATGCCAGGAGCTGATCGCCACCTATCGCGAAGACCGCTTTTTCCGAGCGACGATCAACATGGCGCGATACCGCTTCGGCAGCGGAGAGTACCGTTATTATCAAGCTCCCCTGCCGCCCATAGTGGAGCAGTTGCGCGAGGGCTTTTATCCCGAGCTGGCCAAAACGGCGAATCGCTGGAACACACTGCTCGGACAGCAGCCTGCCTACCCTCCGTCGCTGTCCGCCTTTCTCGCCCGTTGCCACGAGCACGGGCAGGCCCGCCCGACGCCTTTGCTCCTGAAATACGAGGCCGGCAGCTACAACTGTCTGCACCAGGACATGTACGGCGACGTGTTTTTTCCTTTTCAGGTCGTCTTCGTCCTGAGCCAACAGGAAAGCGACTTTTGCGGCGGACAATTTTTGCTGATCGAACAACGGCCGCGAGCGCAAAGCAGAGGACATGTGATAACCTTGGAACAGGGGGCAGGCTTGATTTTTCCGACTGCCTATCGCCCTGTAGCCGGAGCGCGCGGCTATTATAAAACGACGCTGCGCCACGGCGTCAGCACGATCACCCAGGGAACGCGGTACAGTCTTGGGATCATTTTTCACGACGCAAAATAAGAAGGGACAAAAGTGAACAGCACTTTCTTTTACAAGCAACCAAAAACGCTGCTCAATAAAGGAACCGGATTTTTGACCGATTACACGCACTCGCTCAATCCGTACACGGGCTGCTCCTTCGCCTGCTCTTACTGCTATGTGCGGCAGATGCCCGTCTCGCTGTTTCGCGGGCACGAATGGGGGACGTGGGTCGATATCAAGACGGGAGCCGCCGCGCTGCTCGCCAAAGAGCTACAGCGGGCAAAAGCGAAGGGGCCCGTCTCCATTTTCATGTCGTCGAGCACTGACCCTTACCAGCCCGTTGAATATCGGGAGCAGGTAACGCGTTCGCTACTCGAAGTGATGGTGGAGCATCCGCCCGACTTTTTGCTCGTCCAGACCCGCAGCCCGCTCGTCACGCGCGATCTGGACCTGCTGCTCCGCCTGGGCGAGCGAGTACGCGTCAGCATGACGGTGGAAACGGACCTGGAGGAAATCCGCAAACATTTCTCGCCGCAAGCGCCTCCGATTGCCGCACGGCTGCGGGCGCTTCGGGAATTGGCTGCGGCTGGCGTCCCGACACAGGCGACGATCGCACCCGTCTTGCCGAGCAGCGAAGCTTTTCCCGACCTGCTGCGGCCGCTGGTCGGACGGGTTTGCATTGACGATTTTTACATGGGCGACGGCAGCGGCGGCAAGCGTACGAAGAAAAACGGGGTTCCCTCACTTTTTGCCGAGTTGGGGCTGGAAGCATGGGCGGAGCCGGACGCCTATCGACTCGTGTACGATCGGCTGCGGCGCGTGTTTGCGGAAGACGAGCTGTACGTAAGCCAACAAGGCTTCGCTCCGTAAGTCCCCAAGCCCCTTCGCGCATTGGCATCCGTGCCGGATTGTGATATCGTCAACCCATAGACAACTGTCATCCCAATCGGAAGTGAGGAATTGCTTTGACGATCACCATCTTGTTGTTTGCCGGACTGGCCGAGCGGGCCAACGTCCGCGAAATCGAACTGACTTTGCCAGAACAGGCAACCGTGCGCGACCTGCTGCAAGCAGTCGGAGAGCAGTATCCGGCGCTTGCGCCGTTGCTCGGTAGCTGTTTTGTTTCCATGAATCACGAGTACGCTGCTTTTGATCGCGTCATCAGCCCGGATGACGAAATCGCGCTCTTGCCACCTGTCAGCGGCGGAGAGGAAGTGCCGCGCTTTGCCATTACCCGCGAGCCGCTGTCTGCCGACCAGCTCGTGCGGCTGGTGAGCAACCCGCACGCGGGCGCCATCTTGACGTTTGTCGGAACGGTACGCGAATTTACGCACGGTCAGCGCACGGTCTACCTGTCCTATGAAGCGTACGAGCCAATGGCTGTGGAAAAAATGAAGCAGGTCGCAGCCGAGATCGAGGAACGCTGGCCCGGAGCACAAGTCGCCATGCACCACCGCATCGGCGATTTGGCCGTGGAAGAAATCGCCGTCGTCGTCGCGGTGGCAACGCCGCACCGCAACGAGTCTTTTGAAGCCGGGCGCTACGCCATCGAAAGACTGAAGCAAATCGTCCCTATCTGGAAAAAAGAAATGTGGGAGGACGGCAGCGAATGGAAGGGCCATCAGCAAGGCCCGTGGAATCCGCTGGCGATGTCGGAAGGAAAGGAGGAGTAACCGCTTTGGATACACGTTATTCCCGCCAGCTCCTGTTTCACCCGATCGGGCGCAGCGGGCAGGAAAAACTGTTGCAAAGCCGCGTCGCCATCGTCGGGATGGGCGCGCTCGGAACGGTGCTGTCCAATCATATGGTCCGCGCCGGAGTCGGCTTTGTGCGCCTCATTGACCGCGATTTCGTCGAACCGAGCAACCTGCAGCGACAAATGCTCTACGACGAGTCAGACGCCGCCGAGCATTTGCCAAAAGCGATGGCGGCCCATGCCAAGCTGACGAAAATCAACTCGGAAGTCACGATTGAGCCGATCGTCGCCGACCTGTCTGCTTACAACGCCGAGGAGCTTTTGTGTGACGTCGATCTCGTGCTCGATGCGACAGACAATTTTCAAGTGCGCTATCTGGTCAACGACGTTTGCGTGAAGCACGGGATTCCTTGGGTGTACGGCGGTGCGGTGAGCGCGACGGGCACGTTTACGACCATCCGCCCCGGCATTACGCCGTGTTTGCGCTGTCTGTTCCCGGAAGCTCCGAATCCGGGGGAAATGCCGACTTGCGATACCGCCGGGGTCATCGGTCCGATCATCCACATCGTCGCCTCCTACCAGGCGACCGAAGCGTTCAAGCTGCTGGTCGGAGCCACGGATGCGCTCAATTTGAACCTGGAGCATTTTGAAATCTGGCAAAATCGCCACACGCAAATCAAGGTGGCCAATGCTCGCCGCAGCGACTGCCCGACGTGCGGCAAGCACGAGTATGCATTTTTGCAGCCGGAGACGCAGGATGGACAAGCGGTTTCGCTCTGCGGACGGGATACGGTGCAAATCTCGCCCGGAGCTTCTGCCTCCCTCGACCTCGACGCCCTCGCCAAGCGGCTTGCTCCGCTCGGGAAAATTGAGCAAAACAAATTTTTGCTCCGCTTCCACGTCGACTCGTACACGCTCGTCGCCTTCCCGGACGGACGCGTGCTCGTCCAGGGAACGGATGAGATCAGCGTGGCCCGTTCGCTGCATGCGAAGTACATTGGGGCGTAAACGGAAAACGGCGAAAACTGACTTCTTGCCTATGCGAACAAGACCTTGAGAGGTGTCGGTCCTCAAGGTCTTGTTTCATTATATAGAGGCAGAGGGTGATCGCTGTTTGCATCGGCTCGTTTGGGTGGCGGGGTGCTATATGAATTCCTCTACCCGCTCATGATCCAATCGCCTCCCGGTTCGCCTTGCAGGAAGTGCCTAGCCAAAATCGGCCGCTTGCTCACCCGGCCGTGCAAGTCTCATCCCAGATCGCTTGCCAAGAAAGGTCCCCAGCCTTTTAAATGCGCTCTGCTCACTTTGAGGACAGGACCCTACTCCCCCTGCCACGTCACCGTAAACGTCGTCCCGCGCCCCTGCTCGCTTTGCACGGAGATCGTCGCCTGGTGCAGATCGAGAATTTTTTTCACGATCGACAGCCCCAAACCGCTGCCGCCCTTGGCGCGGTTGCGCGACTTGTCTTCCTTGAAAAAGCGTTCGAAAATCCGTTCCAAATTTTCTTTGGCGATCCCGATGCCCGTATCGGAAATTTGCACCTGTGCGCCTCCGGGAAGCGATTGCAGCTTGACGCTGATTTTGCCGCCAGGCTCGGTGAACTTGATGCTGTTGCTGAGCAGGTTGTTCCACACCTGGCTCATCATGTCTTCGTCCGCGACGATTTCCGCCTTTTCCAGCTCAATCTCCAGCTCGATCTCCTTTTCCAGCCAGAGCGGCTCACAGGCCAAAATGATGCTGCGCAACTGCTGGTCCAGCCGATAGCGCTTGCGATCGACCGGATGGTGCTTGCCCTCCAGCGACGTGAGCTTGAGCAGGTTGTCGCTAATTTTGGACAAACGCTTGCTCTCCGTTTCGATGATCTCCAGGTAATGCCGACGCTCCGCCAGGCTCAGGCTCTCGTTTTGCAGCGCGCGGGCAAATCCGCTGATCGAGGTCAGCGGCGACTGGATTTCGTGGGAAACGTTGGAGATGAACTCCTGGCGCATCTGCTCCATCGCCTGCAATTGCTCGGCCATATGGTTGATGCCCTCCACCAACTGCCCCCATTGGCGCTCCATTTTGACGTCGAGATTGACGTTGAAGTCTCCTTTGGCAATTCGTCTCAAGGCGTCGATCAGCAGTTGAAACAGCTCGACATGCCGGGGGCGGATGAAGTGGGAAATCGTGAACCCTGCGAGGATAAAAAAGCAAAAGCTGACGACTGCGTGGACCACCGCTTGCACAAAGTCGCTCGGGGCAAGCCCTGTATAGCGGTAAAAGAGGCCCGTGCTCCAGTAAGCTACTGCCCCGCAGAGCATCAGCAAGGCAAAGATTCCAACAGTCGCAAGCAGCTTCAGCCCGATGTGTTTGTGCAAAGGCATCGTTCGCCCGGATTTGTGCCTTGGCTTTTCACTTGGCTCTCTGCTCATTTGTCTGCCTCCAGCCGATAGCCAAGGCCGCGCACGGTGCGAATCCGAAAGCCGTACTCCCCTTCCGGAAAACGTTCCCGCAACCGATTGATATGCACGTCTACCGTCCGCTCGTTGCCTTCAAAGTCGTAGCCCCAGATTTGCTCGATCAACTGCTCGCGCGGAATCGTTTGCCCTGGATAGCTCGCGAGCTTGAACAACAGCTCGAATTCTTTTAACGGAATCGTCCACGAGCGGCTGTCCTGCACGATTTCAAACGTTTTGCGGTCGAGCTGCAACAGCCCTGCCTGCACCTTGTGCGACGCGGCGATCTTGTATCGTTTGAGCAACGCTTTTACCCGCACCAAAAGCTCCGCCGGCTCAAACGGCTTGACGAGGTAGTCGTCCGTCCCCAGCTCGAAGCCTTTGATTTTTTGCGCCGTCTCGCCTTTTGCCGTCAGCATGAGCAGCGGAATGTCGTAGTGCTCGCGCAACTGCCGGCACAGCTCCCAGCCGTCCATCTGCGGCATCATGATGTCGAGCACGACCAGGTCCGCGCCGGGCGACTCCATTTTTTCCAGCGCCTCGACGCCGTTTTCCGCCTCCACGATCTCGAACCCGTCGTTGCGCAAAAAGATGCGCACCAGTTCGCGAATGTGCGGGTCGTCGTCCACTACCATGATTCTGGTCATGTCGTCAGCATCCTTTCTTTCATCAGCAATTGCTGGCTGGCCAGCTCCCGGTACATGTCGTGCGAATCAAACAGTTGCACGTGCGTCCCCATGCCCGTAATTTTTCCTTTTTCCAAAAAGATGATCTGGTCCGCGTCCACCACCGTCGACAGCCGATGCGCGATCACGAGCGTGGTGCGTCCCTTCATCAGATTTTGCAGCGCTTTTTGCACGATGATTTCCGATTTGCTGTCGAGGCTGGACGTCGCCTCGTCGAGCATCAAAATTTGCGGATCGCGCAGCAGGGCGCGGGCGATGCCGATGCGCTGGCGCTGTCCGCCGGAGAGTTTGACGCCCCGCTCGCCTACTTGCGTCTCGTAGCCGTCCGGCAGTTCGTCGATGAACTGATCCGCGTAGGCCATGGCGGCGGCCTGTTTCAGCTCTGCTTCCGTCACCTCGCGGGAAATGCCGTAGCAGATGTTTTCCCGGATCGTGCCGGCGATCAGCGGGCTTTCTTGCGAGACGTAGCCGATTTTGCTGCGCCAGGACGCCAGGGAAAACGCGTCGATCGGATCGCTGCCCAGCCTGATTACGCCGCTATCCGGCTTGTAAAAGCGCTCGACCAAGGAAAACAAGGTCGTCTTGCCGCTGCCGCTCGGCCCGACAATCGCACTCACCTTCCCGGCCGGAATCGTGAAGCTGACGTTATCGAGAATGTTTTCCCCGTTTTCATAGGAAAAGCTCACGTTCTCCACTACAATCGGCAAGGCGGCATTTTCCACGGTCCGTCCGCTCTGGTGATCCTCTTCCGGCTCCTCCAGTGTAGCAATGATTCGCTCCGTCGCGCCCATTGCCTTTTGCAACTGGGTGAAAAATTGCGTGAACTGCCCCATCGGCATGATGATTTGCACCAGGTACAAAATAAACGCGACCAGTTCGCCGGCGGAGAGCGCTCCCGAAGCGACGCGCATTCCGCCGTAGCCCATAATGACGACGAGCAAAACCATCAGCACAAACGAAATCAACGGCGCGATCATCGCCTGTACCTGGCCTTCCTTCAGGCCGAAGCGAAACAGGTTGGCAATTCCCTTTTTCCCTGCCTCGTACTCATGTGGCTCGGCATTCGACGCCTTGACAAGCCGCACCTCTGACAACACTTGATTCATGATCGTCGTGAAGCTCGCCGTCTCGTCCTGCAGCCCTTTGGAAATTTTGTACATCTGTCTGCCCAGCGGCACGAGAATCGCCACAGACAGCGGAACGGCGATCAGCATGGTCAGCGTCATTTGCCAGTCCAGGTACAAAAGCGTGGCCACGGAGCCGATAATCGCGATGATTCCGGTGAAAAAGCTGGCGAGGTGCTCGCTGATAAGTCCTTTGACGACTCCTGTGTCATTCGTCATCCGGCTGATCGTCTCCCCTGTCCGGTGGTTGTCGTAATAGGAGACGGGCAGGACGAGCAGCTTTTTCCACAGTCGGTCGCGCAGAGCCGCGACGATGCTCTGGCCGACGTGGTTGAGCAAATAGATGGACAGCCCGCTGGCGATGGCCTGCGCGATGAAGGCGACCATTAACAGCACGATTTGGCCTCGGCTGATGGACGAGAGCGTAAAGCTGTCCACCAGGTCTTTGGTAAACAGCGGAATGACCAGGCTGACCAGTGTCGTCGCCACACTCATGAACAGCGCGACACCGATTTTCAGCTTGGACGGCTTCGTCTGCATGATTAATTGAAAAAACGGGCGCCAGTCTCCCAGTTTGGTACGATTGTCGTTGGTTTGTTCTCTCATTTGCTTAACTCCTTGCCCATTTTTATGTGTGCGTATTTCTTATTGTTTACGTCTGACGCTTCCCTTCGTTGCGCTTGCCTCCTTCGCTTTCCGGTGCTTTGGCAAAGCGCATCTCCCAGGGGTGATTCCAAGCTGCTCCTGAAGAGCGGATGGGAGGTAAAAGGTGTCACAGGCAGCCTCTCCTTTCTGCAAACGGCCGCAGAGGTTGACGTCGGCGTCCCCTGCGCCCTTTTTGCCCGCAAGAGAAACAATAACGGATGAATGTAAACGAAATATAAACGGGATAATACATGAAGTCTGGATATTTTTCCTTCATTAAATACAACGCGAAACAAGCGCGTCTGTTTTTTCTCCCATGATTTTTGTATATAAATGATGAATTTGGGGTAGAAGCCGGGAAACAAATCGAGTATAATAAGTTCGTAATGAGAGAAACGAAACTACGTTTCACCAGACGAAACCCCAAGTTACAATAGGGAGGTTGTATAAATTGGCTAAACAAGATGCTTACAATGTGAAATCTTCCCTGCAAGTAGGCGACAAGTCTTTCGCGTACTATCGCCTGCAAGGATTGGAAGAACAAGGACTCGGCGACGTTTCCAAGCTGCCGTTCTCGATTAAAGTTCTGCTCGAGGCTGCTGTACGTCAGTTCGATGGCCGTGCGATCACCAAAGAACACGTACAACAACTGGCGACCTGGACAAAAGGCCGCGACGAAAACCAAGAAGTACCGCTCATGCCAGCTCGTATCGTTCTGCAAGACTTCACCGGCGTACCGGCTGTAGTTGACCTGGCAGCGATGCGTATCGCCATGAAGCGCGCTGGTGGAGATCCAAAGCGAATCAACCCGCTCGTACCGGTTGACCTCGTAATCGACCACTCCGTAATGGTTGACGACTTCGGCAACCCTGCTGCTCTGGAAAACAACATGAAGCTCGAATTCGAACGCAACCAAGAGCGCTACCGCTTCCTGCGCTGGGCGCAAACAGCGTTTGACAACTTCCGTGCGGTTCCTCCGGCAACTGGTATCGTTCACCAAGTAAACCTGGAGTACCTGGCAACTGTGATCGCTACTCGCGAAGTAGACGGCGAACTCGTTGCTTTCCCTGACTCTCTCGTAGGTACTGACTCCCACACTACCATGATTAACGGTCTTGGCGTTCTCGGCTGGGGTGTTGGCGGTATCGAGGCAGAAGCAGGAATGCTCGGCCAACCGCTGTATTTCGTAACGCCAGAAGTCGTTGGTTTCAAATTGACTGGCACGCTGAATGCCGGCGCAACTGCAACCGACCTCGCTCTGACTGTTACCCAAATGCTGCGCAAAAAAGGCGTAGTAGGGAAATTCGTGGAGTTCTACGGCCCTGGCCTGTCCAACATCTCGCTGGCTGACCGCGCTACTGTAGCGAACATGGCTCCTGAGTACGGTGCTACAATGGGCTTCTTCCCGGTAGACGCTGAAACACTCAACTACCTGCGCCAAACTGGCCGCAGCGAAGACTTGATCGCTCTGGTAGAAGCTTACACCAAAGCACAAGGTCTGTTCCGTACCGACGACACTCCAGACCCAATCTTCTCCGAAACATTGGAACTGGATCTGTCCACAGTCGTACCGAGCCTGGCTGGTCCAAAACGTCCGCAAGACCGCGTAGAACTGACTGCCATGAAGGAATCCTTCAACAACAGCCTGCGCACACCGATCGACAAAGGCGGCTTTGGCCTGTCCGAAGAGAAAATCGCAGCAAGCGCACCTGTTACTTATGCAAACGGGGAAACCGCTACACTGAAAACAGGCTCTGTCGTCATCGCAGCGATTACTTCCTGTACCAATACATCAAATCCTAGCGTAATGCTGGGTGCAGGTATCCTGGCGAAAAAAGCAGTGGAAAAAGGTTTGAAAAAGCCTCCATTCGTGAAAAGCTCCCTGGCTCCAGGTTCCCGCGTCGTTACGCAATACCTGACTGACGCTGGTCTGATTGATTCCCTGAATGCGATCGGATTCAACGTAGTCGGCTACGGTTGCACCACTTGCATCGGTAACTCCGGTCCATTGCCAGAGGAAACCAGCAAGGCAATCGCAGATGAAGACCTGACTGTAGCAGCCGTACTGTCCGGTAACCGCAACTTCGAAGGCCGTATCCATGCACAGGTAAAAGCGAACTACCTCGCTTCTCCTCCATTGGTTATCGCCTACGCACTGGCTGGTACTGTCGATATTGACCTGACTACCGAGCCAATCGGTACGGGCAAAGACGGAGAGCCTGTCTACCTGAAAGACATCTGGCCAACTCCGCAAGAAATCTCGGAAGCAATGAACAAAGCCATGAACCCAGACCTGTTCCGCGCCGAATACGGTCAAGTGTTCACGCAAAACGAAGCCTGGAACAAAATCGACGTTCCAACTGGCGACCTGTACGAGTGGGATGAAAAATCCACCTACATCCAAGAACCGCCATTCTTTAAAGACCTTGCTGGTGAAATCGCAGAGATCGCTGACATCAAAGCGGCAAAAGCAATTGCGCTGTTCGGTGACTCCGTCACAACCGACCATATCTCCCCAGCGGGTAACATCTCGCCTACAAGCCCTGCAGGTCTGTATCTGCAAGCAAACGGCGTAGAGCGCAAAGACTTCAACTCTTACGGTGCTCGCCGTGGTAGCCATGACGTTATGATGCGCGGTACATTTGCCAACATCCGCATCCGCAACCAAGTGGCTCCTGGCACAGAGGGCGGCGTAACCAAATACTTGCCAACCGGCGAAATCATGTCCATCTACGATGCTTCCATGAAGTATCAAGCAGACGGCACTCCACTCGTTGTTCTGGCTGGTAAAGAGTACGGTACTGGTTCTTCCCGCGACTGGGCAGCAAAAGGTACTTTCCTGCTCGGCATCAAAGCGGTTATCGCAGAAAGCTTCGAGCGTATCCACCGTGCCAACCTCGTTGGTATGGGCGTGCTGCCTCTGCAATTCGCTGACGGCCAAAGCTGGAAGTCCCTGGGCATCGACGGTACTGAGTCCTTCAACATTGTGGGTCTCTCCAATGATGTTCAACCAGGCCAACGCGTAAAAGTAGAAGCAACTCGCCAAGACGGCAGCAAGTTCGAGTTCGACGTCATCGTTCGTCTCGACTCCATGGTAGACGTAGACTACTACCGCAACGGTGGTATTCTGCAAACCGTTCTTCGCCAACTGCTGGACGAAGGCCAACCAGTAAACGCGTAAACTGCGCGACACAAAATAAGTTCGTAACAGCACCCACCCACAAAGGGCAGACTCCGAGAGCGTCTCGGCAGTCTGCTCTTTTTTGCATGCCGTCCCTGCGCGCACATTGAATGTCCGTGGTGCTGTCGGGAAAAGAAAAAGCACCACAGAACTACATGTCCGTGGCGCTATCATGAAAAGAAAAAGCATCACAGACTACGTGCCCGTGGCGTTATCGGAAAAAGAAAAGCACCACAGAACAAACAAGCCCGTGGCGCTTTTCCATGGCATTATTGCAAAAAGACATCCACCACAGAGTAGCGTATTTTCCGTGGGGTTAGCGTAGATGACAAAACCATGTACGGCATCGTCAGCAATCCAGGCCCGCCAAAGCCCATCGGACGCTGCCCTCCCGGCCCTGGTCCGGCTCCCGGTCGTCCCTGGGGAGGACGTTGTTGTCCATCACTCATGCGATTTCCTCCTCCGTTAGCTGGGATTTGACGATCTCCTGGTACACGCTACAGGTGGCGAGCAACTCGCGGTGTGTACCGATTCCCGCCACTTTGCCTTCCTCCAGCACGATAATCTGGTCGGCGTCCATCACGGTATTGACCCGCTGCGCGACGATGATAACCGTCGCATCCCCTGTCTCCTGCTTCAAGGCAGCCCGCAGCTTCGCATCTGTCTTGAAGTCGAGGGCGGAAAAGCTGTCGTCAAAAATGTACACCTCCGGCTTGCGGACGAGCGCACGGGCGATGGAGAGGCGCTGCTTTTGCCCGCCTGACAGGTTCTGCCCGCCTTGGGCGAGGACGGTATCCAGCCCGTCCGGCATGCTCGCGATAAACTCGGCTGCCTGCGCCACGCTTACGGCATGGCGGACTTCCTCGTCTGTCGCCTCCTCTTTTCCGTAGCGGATGTTGTCTGCGATCGTCCCCGTAAACAGCAGCGCTTTTTGCGGGATAAAGCCAATGCGGGAGCGCAGCTCGCTTTGCGACCACTCGCGCACATCGACGCCACCGACGCGGACGCTGCCGCTCTCGACGTCATAGAAGCGCGGGATCAGGCTGACCAGCGTTGTTTTTCCTGCGCCTGTTCCCCCGATGATCGCCGTCACCTGGCCGGGCCTGGCGGTAAAAGAAAGCTCAGACAGTGCAGGCTTCTCTGCGCCAGGATAGCGGAACGTCACCTGCTCGAAAGCGACTTGCCCGCCTTTTCCCGCGCCAGATGGGTCTGGCTTTTCCCTGTCGACAATGATCGGCTCTGTCGCGAGCACCTCGTGAATGCGCACCGCCGAAGCCGAAGCTCTCGGCACCATGCTAAACATCATCGACGCCATCATCAGCGAAAACAAAATTTGCATCGCATACTGCAAAAACGCCATCAGGTCGCCTACCTGCATGTGCCCGGCGCTGATCCGCAAGCCGCCGAACCAGATGATGGCAATCGACGTGACGTTCATCATCAGCATCATGACAGGCATCATCCCCGCCATGATCTGGTTGGCTTTGATCGCCGTTGCCGTCAAATCTTCATTGGCACGGTCGAACCGCTCCCGCTCGTGCTCCGTCCGGTTGAACGCCCGCACGACGCGGATTCCGGTCAACGACTCGCGCAGCACGAGATTCAGCCTGTCGATTTTGCCCTGCATTGCTTTGAAGTACGGAATCCCTTTTGAACCGATCAAAAAAATCGCCAATGCCAAAATCGGAATCGCCACGATGATGACGAGAGACAGCTCCGCGTCCTTCGACAGCGCCATGATGATTCCGCCAAAACACATCATTGGTGCCATCACCAGCATCCGCAGCATCATGTTCAGCACTTGCTGGACTTGCGTAATGTCATTGGTCGTCCGGGTAATCAGCGAGGCCGTCCCGTGCTTGTCGAACTCCTGCAACGAAAAACGTTCGACGTGGCTAAACACGCTGCTGCGCAGCCGCATGCCAAAGCCGGAAGCAGAGCGGGAAGCCAAATAGCTCGCCGCGACGGACAAAGCAGCCGCGACGGCGGATACTAGCAGCATCCAGCCTCCGGTTCTCCAGATATAGGCCGTGTCTTCCTTGACGATCCCTTCGTTGACGATATGGGACATCAGGTTTGGCAAATATAAATTCGCCAGCGATTGCAGCAACATAAAAAACATCGTCATGGCGACCATATAACGGTATGGCCGCAAAAAACGCAATAATTTCAGCAAACAAATCCTCCTCTTGCTTGATAGGCTGCGGCGGCGGATGCCCTCACGCCCGCACCATCGCGACGCACGATTCCGTCGCCGCTTCGATGTCCGGCGAGAGCAACTGCTTGACCTGCTCCATGTCGTGTCCTTCTGCGAGCAAGCTTCTCTTTTTCCGCTGCAAAAAACCCATGGCGTGCATCATGGCTCCCCAATATTGTTCTGCGAGCAGCTCCGGCTCCATCCGGCGAATATCGCCTGTCTCCATTCCGCGGCGCAACGTCTCCACCAGTACCTGCAAATTGTTGTCGCGCCACAACAGCGTCTTCAACTCGTCCCCTGTGAACAGCTCGCGCAGGTCGTGGCGCATGCGGAAAAAGAACATGACGTGCACGGAGCTTTCAAACAAATTGTGGAACATGACGTGCGCGAATTGCCGGCACAGCTCTGTAGCCGTCCCCTCCTGGGAAAAATGATGGCGGGTGTGCTTGTTGGAGAGCTGGAACATATGCACAAACAAATCGCGAAACAACGAGCGCTTGTCTTTGTAGTAGTAATACACCAATCCCCTGGCCACGCCGGCACGCTCCGCCACATCCTTGATATCTGCGGCTGCGTATCCTTTTTCCACGTAAACAGCAAGAGCGCCCTGCATGATCGCTTCTTTGCGCTGGGCGCGAATTTCTTCATTCTGCTCCTTTGAGCGAGGCACGAGCTGCTCCCTCCTTTTTCATTGACTTTCGTGTCAGTCAAAATATAATCCTCCTGCCAGCAAGTGTCAAGAGGCGAATGTCGGGCCTTGGTTTAAAACGAATGCATGTTCTCTCCCGCCTTGAGCCACCTTATGCATAAGGAGGGATTCCGTGATGAGCGAGAAAAGCTTTGAGCAAATTTACGCCGACTACAAAGCGGCAGGCGAGCAGCAAGCGTTGCAGGAAAGCGCAGGAGCGAAAAGAGTCCTATCGCCTGATTCAGACAAAGAGCGGATCGTCGCCGTGCGCAAAAACGATGACGGAGACTTGATCGCATTCAAAACAAGCAGCGGACGTGAGCTGGACTACGTCACCGCCTTGCAGGAAGCAAAAGCGGGACAACTTGCGCACGTAGACGTGTTTCACAAATACGGACGGGATATTTTGCGCAGCGAGCCGGACGGCATCAAAGAAAACAATCTGGACCAGTTGCCCATTTTTTGACCACAGGAAAAAAGCGCTCAGGCTGGTGAGCGCCGCTTGGCGTTGCAGGTGCAGGCTGTTGGCTAAGCGGCCTGCTTTTTTTATTGGTGCTTTGGAATCGGCCACGCCTAAGTAGCCCGGAAGACGAATACTTATGAGAAAAAAGTATGCATGACATTCTTTTCCAAAGGGAAAACAAGGCTTTCCATCTTGTTTTGGAAAGGTACCCGTAATGAAAAAACCGTTTCGCGAAACGTGGATCGAGGTCAATCTCGATGCCGTCAAAAGAAACATCCGCGCGATTCGCCGCCATATTCCGAAGCTGTACGGCAAGCAGGGGAACGCGGAGATTACGGTCGATGAAGTGGCGGAAATGCTCGGGACGATCAACTATGAAGTCGTCGCTACTTTGAGCAACCGCATTCCGCGCCTGTTTTTGGAGAAAGGCGAGGTCGTGGAGGTGAGCCATTTGCTGCCGGAAGGATAACCGCATTAAAATCTCCCCCTCATGCACAGCGTCTGCCGGCTCGCGAGGGGGAGATTTTTTATGCGGCTGTATGTGGAATAATTTAGCGGCGACGGCAAAAAATAAAACCACGATACTCATGGAAAGGAATGGAAGCATGAAGTCGAGATGGACATCCGCCATCCTTTGGTTGCTTGTGCTCAGCTTGCCACTCATTGGCTGCAAGGCTGGCGAAAGATTGCAAATCCAGGAGAAGATCCCCGCTCCGCTGTCTTCCGAACAAGAACAAACGCAAGGGCCAAAACCCGTTGTGCTCATCCTCATTGATTCGTTGATGGACAAGCCGCTGCAGGAGGCGATTCGCCAGGGGCGCGCTCCTGCCTTGGCCTTTTTGCGGGAAAAAGGGCACTACTTCCCCCATGTCGTCAGCTCGTTTCCGACGATGTCCGTGACGATCGACAGCACGTTGCTGACCGGGACCTACGCCGATCAGCATCACGTGCCGGGTCTGTCCTGGTACAACGAACAAGAAAAGCGGATGGTTTACTACGGTTACGGCCCAAAGGAAGCGATGAAGATTGACCAGCCGCAGGTGCTGCTGGACGCGATTTGGCAGTTGAACCAGAGTCAGTTGAATCCGCAGACAAACACGATCCACGATGTGCTGGCCGACCAAGGCAAAGATTCGGCTTCCATCAATGCGATTGTGTGGCGGGGCAAGACCGAACATGCCTTAAAAATCCCGCATCTGATCGAGATTGCCGCGCAACTGCCGGAAGAGCTGAACGTAACCGGGCCGAAGCTGCTGTCTTACGCCGCCTTTGCCCAGCTCGATCCGAACCAGAAGCGCCATACGCGCATCTGGCGCAAATACGGCATGAACGACGAGTTTTCCGCCCAGGAAACTGCTTTTTTGATCGCGCATGACAGGCTGCCGCCGCTCACGATCACGTACTTGCCGGAAAATGACATGGAGGTCCACCGCAAAGGCCCGCTGACGCTGGAAGGGATTGAAAATGCCGACAAGGCGCTGCAAACCGTGCTCGACGCCTTTGGCTCGTGGGACAAGGCCGTCGAGGAGGTGCGCTGGATCGTCATGGGAGACAGTGCCCAAAGCGCGGTGCAGGATGATCGGCAAGCGGCGACGATTGATTTGCGCAGCTTGCTCGCCTCGTACCGGATTTCCTCGATCAGCCGGCCGCCGCAAGCAACCGACCAGATCGTGATCGCCGCCAACGAGCGGATGGCGTACGTCTACGCGCTCGATCCGCAGCTTTCGCTCTCTGCCGTCGCGGCACAGTTGCAGCGCGAACCGCGGATGGACGTGATCGCGCGAAAAGAAGGACAGTCAATCGTCGTCACGGCAGGAGGCAGCAGCAAGCAGATGACGTACAAGCCGGGCGGTCCCGTCAAGGACGAGTACGGGCAGACGTGGACGATCAGCGGAGACACAAGCGTATTGGACATGACCGTGAGCAAAAAGCGGCTCACGTACGGGAAGTATCCCGATGCGTTGGCCCGGCTGCACGGAGCCATGAACTCCCACCCCGGAAGATACGTCATCGCCACCGTGCAGCCCGGCTACGAGCTGATTACGGAAAGCTCCCCGACCCATATCGGCGGCGCTGCCCACGGCTCGCTGCATGCAGCCGACTCGCTCGTCCCGCTGCTCGTCACCGGAACCGATTCGCGTCCGAAATCGTTGCGCATCGTCGACCTCAAGGAATGGCTGCTGCGCCTGGTCAACGAAACCGACTAGGCGGATGCTGCTCTAGCCTTTGTTGATCCGCTGTCTGGCCGATTCGCGTTTGCCTGTGGCGGGAACGAGCTCGCCCACTTCTCCCAGGCCGAAAACAGGCATATTGACATACACACATTCGTAATGGCCCGCTTCTACCAAGTACGTCTCATGGTAAATTCCGACCGAGCCGTCTGCGCCCACTGCCTGATTGAACTTTTTCCACGCCTTCAGGTGCAGTGGGGCGTGCCGCGCATATTTTTCCAAATGCTCAAACGAACGCCAATATTGAATCTGGGTGATCGTGCACAGGCTCATGCTGGAGCGACTGCCCAAAAAGCCAAGCTCGGGATTTTGATACAGCTCCTCCACCATTCCGCCCATCGCCCGCGCAACCGGAAGCCATTTGTGAACCGCCAGCAGTTGGTTGATCCGCATGCCGATGATGAACACTACGTATGACCCTTCCATTTTTGCCGTGTACCGTCCAGGCACAATTTTCGCCATTGCGCTCTCCTACCTTGTCAAAGATTTGAGATGAAGCTCATAGCAAGCCATAAAATCGTCCGACCGGAACAAATGCGCCGTCAAATACGCCCCGTAAAACATGGAGAACAGCAGCACGACAGCCTCCTCCTCGCTGACATCGTCGGCGAGTTCCCCGTCTTCGCGCGCTTCCCGCACACAGCGCACAAAAATCTGGTGCAAGTCCGCATCGCTGAAGGGCGCCCTGTCGCTGACATCGGGGAACAGCAAGGCCAGCTCCGCCGCTGACAGCGTCGGGACGCACGGATGCATTTTTTGCTCGGCGAGAAAGCTAATCAGGCTGAGCATAATCCCCGGATACTTCTCGCTTTCCTCCGCCACCATGGAAAAGATGTGGCGCACAGCAGCAAAGCCCCGCTTCCCGTTGGCTGACAGCTCGCAGAAGCAGCGCGCCTGCCAGATGCTCATGAAATAGATGAGCAGCTCCTCTTTTTGCGGAAAAAACTTGAAAAACGTCACCTTGGATACTTCTGCACGCTCGCAAATATCGTCGACGAGCACGCTGCGAAATGTTCCTTCGTCGATCAGGGCCAGTGCTGCCTCCAGTAAGGCGAGCTTCGTTTTTGCTTTTTTCTTTTCTCGCAGCGAAATCGTTTCCGTCATAGTTCCCTCTCTTTCGTTTTCCAGTTACATCCAAGAAATACAATAGCATTTATATTAACTCGAGTAAAGTTTTTTATTTAAGTAAATGAATTGTACAACGGCGTTTTCTCCTCTTCCAGTAGCCAATGGCCCCAAAAGCCATACCATAGGTAAAGAGCCCTGCGAAGGAGAGAATCCCGTGAGAATTTGCTTTTCCTGTAATCTCATCGAATTCAAGCCAAAGGGAAACGTCCTGCAATTTTTTATTTTGCTGCGTTCCGTCGACCGTATCGTGACGAAGCTTGGCGCGAGCGAGCGCAAGCGGTACGTGCTCGATTGCGTCTTGCCTTTTCAGTTCCGCAACGGAACGGGCGGCTTTACGTTTGAACACGTCCGGTTTCACAAGTCGGACGATCTCGTGAATGACATCATCGCCCGCGACCAAAAGCACAAATACGACTTTTTGTTTATCCGTGGCCGCAACGAGGCTTTTCACCTGGTGGAAAAAAAGCCTGCGCTCGGCAAAAAGCTGCTCTATTTGGCCGTCCAGTATAATTTGCGGGACCCGTACATCATGGGCAGACTGGATCACATTTTCCAGCATTCCCGCGTCGTCTTTTTCCAGACGGAGCCGAATGCCGACAGATATCGCCGCTACCAGCTCAGCAAAGCGAAATACTCGGCGCAGGAGCTACAGCGCAAAATCCAGGTGCTGCCCCAGTTCGTCGAACCCCACGACGGCGAGCCGCTCACCCGTCTGCCTGGCGAGCCTTTGCATCTGATCTGGGCAGGCGTCATCCGACCGCGCTATGGACTTGCTGTCGCCACCAAAGCGATTCGCCTGATTCGCAAAAGATATCCGAAAGCGAAGCTGCGCGTCCTCTATCCGTCCATCGTCGGCAGCTATCAAAAAAAGGCGCGGATTCTGCTGCGCACGTCTGGCGTCGCCGACCACGGGCAAAAGTCGATGTGGACGACCCAAAAGATGATCGTGCAAAGCGGCATCGGCATTGCGCTGCTCTACGACGATACCCCGGACCAGAACCCGTCTCACTCGTACTTGTCCCGGATCATCGAATGCATGGCGCTCGGCGTCCCTGTCCTGACGACCAAAACGATCGGCAATCTCGCGTTGCTGGGCGAACATTACCCGCTGTTTGTGCAGGATGCCCACGACATCGCCTTCCATTACGAAAAGCTGCGCGATCCCGCCTACTACCAGGACATGAGCCAGTACGTCCGGGCGCGCGGGGAGCGCTTTCTCGCCGACAACGCCGTCCAGCCGTTTTGGCGCGTGCTGCAAAGCGAGTACAGGCAGCGCAAATAGCAAAAAAAGCCAACACGCCCGCAAGCAAGCGTGTTGGCTTTTTGGTTATTTCATCATTTTTCCCATGCGATAAGCTGCTTCCATGATGTAGGGAGCGTACTCGCTCATTTTTTCCGGGGTGAGCCGGTTGGATGGGCCAGATGCGGCGATTGACGCCACCAGTTGTCCGTTGCGGTTGAAGATCGGCACCGCTACGGCCGCTGTCCCCAGCTCGCGCTCCTCCACGCTGGTTGCAAAGCCAAGTCTTTTGATCTGGTCGAGCTGCTCGACATACGCCTCCCGATTGACGTATTCCGGCCAGTCCGGATCGTTCAGAACTTGTTCCAGCACATGCGGCTCGTCATAGGCGACCAACACCTTGCTGGACGCCCCGACGGCCAGCGGCATGCGCGCCCCGATCGGCGCGACCCTGCGAATCGGCTGCCGACTCTGCACAGCCTGAATGCGTATTCGCTCGTTTCCATCGCGCACGTACAGGCTGATCGTTTCCTCTACCAAATCCCGCAGCCTCTCCATCTCGGGCAAAAGCAGTGTGGCGGGATCGTCGTTATGCGTCAGGTTGGCGGAAAGCTCCCAGATGCGAAAGCCTAACCGATATTTTTCCGTCTGGACATCACGGATGAGAAAGCCCTTGTTTTCCAACGTCGCCAGCAAACGATGCACCGTGCTTTTATGCAAGGAAAGCCGACTCGATATCTCACTTAGCCCAAGGTCTGTGGCGTCCGTAAAACAGAGCAGGATATCCAAAGCACGCTCGACGGAACGAACGTTTGCTTTTTGTTCATCCATTTGTTCTTACACCTGCTTCCTACTTGGTTCCGTTCGTTTCATCTGATGAAACAAATATGCTACTTTTCAGTATACAAAAATTAATAGCATAGTAAAGAGCGAATCTTCCCCCGCCGAGCCAAATCCTACCTATTTTTTTTGCGGCAAGGACATTCCCACAAGCGCTGAAACAAGCCGGACATACATTAGGAAAGAATCATGCGTTTCACATCACGATTGGGGGAATGACCTCTTTGGGCAATAAAAGCGAGTCAAAACTGACCAAGTACTACGTGCTGCGGGCAAGCTCCGCTCTGTCCGGCGCGCTGCCAAAGACGTGCAAGTTTTCCAGGCGCGCTCTGTACAAGTTTCTCGACCGTTACCGCAAAGTGATCGCCAAGCCAGCCTCAGGCAGCGGAGGCGCGGGAGTCATCCTCGTGACCGGGCTAGGCGGCGGCCGCTATCGGGGCCAGCGCGGGGCCAAGCGCAAGACGAAGCACGGCAAAAAAGCGGCGTACAAGCATTTGGCCGCAAAATCAAAACGCGCTATCTCGTGCAGCAGGGCATATCGCTTGCTCGCGTCAACAGCTCGCTGTTTGACGTCAGAGTCATGGTGCGGCGAAAAAGCGGACAGCCTTGGGTAGTGGCGGGCAAAGGCTACATCATCACCAACATAAAGCGCAGCGGCGGCAAAGTGCTCCCGCTCTCCCCCGCGATTTGACGCTCGAACATTCGCGGAGCCTCGTCCTCGGCGATCGTCTCCCGTTTGCAGCAGGTCGCACTGCTCGCAGCGAAACGGCTGGCCCGCTACTACACCCGCCAGCGCGTCTTCGGCTTCGATATGGGCATCGACGCAAACGGGCGCGTCTGGATCATCGAAGCAAACTTGCGGCCAGACATTTCCTTGTTCCAGAAGCTCGCCGACAAAAGCATGTACCGCACCATCCTGGCCTATCGCTGCCACGGATGAACAAGCGGGTGTCCCCCTGGCAGGCAAGGCTGCCTCGCGGGGATACCCTGCTTTCTTTTTCGGGGCTGGTCCGCCTGCAATGGGAAAGGGGCGCATCCCGTCGTCTGCGTCAGACATGCGGGACAGCCCCCTGTTTATTTGGCCTTGTTTATTAAAAATCGAAGTTGTCCGGATCGGGTCCAAAGCGCTTGTTCTCGTTCAGCGCACTGATTTTTTCCACGTCTTCGGCACTCAGCGCGAAGTCAAACACTTGTGCGTTTTGCACGATGCGCTCAGGCGTAATGGATTTCGGAATGGTGACAACCTCGTTTTGCAAATCCCAGCGAATGACGATTTGCGCAGGCGACTTGCCGTATTTTTGTCCCAGTTCCACCAACAGCGGATGATCGAGATTCCCCTGCATCAGCGGGCTCCACGCCTCCAACTGGATGCTGCGCTCTTTGCAATACGCGTGCAGCTCTTTTTGCGTGAGCAGCGGATGGTACTCGACCTGGTTGACGACAGGCGTGATCTCGCTGTGCTTTTTCAGTTCTTCCAGATGGTGAATGTGAAAATTGCTCACGCCGATCGCTCGCACGTATCCATCGCGGTACAGCTTCTCCAGCGCTTTCCACGTCTCCACAAACTTGTCTTTTACCGGCCAGTGGATCAGGTACAGGTCGAGCGTATCCAGCCCCAGCTTTTTCATGCTCGCGTCGAAAGCTTTGAGCGTCGACTCGTAGCCTTGGTCGGCGTTCCACACCTTTGTCGTGATGAACAACTGGTCGCGGTCGATTCCCGCCTGGCGGATTCCTTCGCCCACGCCTTCCTCGTTGCCATAGACAGCAGCGGTGTCCACACTGCGGTAGCCCGCCTCAATAGCCGAGCGGACTGCCACTGTTTCATTGCCATCTTTTGCTTTCCAGACGCCCAGACCCAGCCAAGGCATTTCCACTCCGTTGTTCAAAACGGAACGATCTGTGATTTGTGTTGCCATCCGATCTCCTCCCGACTCGCGCTGTTTATGTACTTACATTAAGAAAGTATATCACAGGTTGAGCGATCGGAAAACTCGACTGCTATCTTTTGGAAAAAAACAATCCCCCTCAAACATCAGGGAGGCTCGCTTCTCTTGCTCTAGTACAGACGATTGGTGTAGCTGTCTTGCAAGCCCTCTGCCACCTCTTTTGCAGAGATGCCAGGGAGCTTCACGTGGTCTGCCAGCATTTTGGCAATATTAGGCGTCGTGCCAGCCTCCGGCCACTTGTCCGGCTTCCACAGCCCGGAGCGCATAAACGCCTTGGCGCAATGCACGTAGCACTCTTCCACCTGCACGCCGATTCCGAGCGCGGGAACCTTGCCCTTTACAGCCATTTTCTCCAAAATATCCTGGTCCTGGATCACACATGCCCGTCCGTTGATCCGCAATGTTTCTTCCAGCGTCGGAATCAAAAAAATCAGGCCGATGTGCGGATTGACCAGGATGTTGGTGATGGAATCCATCCGCTTGTTCCCCGGCCGCTCCGGGATGACCAGATGGCGGTCGTCGATGATGTGCACGAAGCCCGGCGCATCTCCGCGCGGCGAGGCATCGCAGTTTCCTTTTTCATCTGCGGTAGAAATAATCAGAAAAGGCGATTGAGCGATATAATTCCGGCAATGCTCATCGAGCTGGGAGATCGACTTGTTTTGCACCAGGGGGCTCGGTACTCCGAACGTTTCTCGCAGTTGCTCCTCGGACGTGACTACTTCGCGAAATATTCCGAATCCTGACATGACTGCACCTCTTTTTCCTGTTATGGAAAAGCATTACCTCCATCATACCATAACCAGCGGCTGTTCACGGCACCGATTTGCCTTCCCGCGCTCAGCGGCTGCCTTCGACGCACTGCTGAATGTACTGCACGGACTGGGCGTTCAGATAACGGTCCTCGATCAATAGCGGCAAAAAGCGCGACTGCCGCTTCAAATAGTCGCCGACGATGCTGGTGCACACAATCAGGCTCGGCTTCGCGGACAAAAACTCATCCAAGGACGACGGGTATTCCATCGAGCCGATTTGCAGCTCCAGGTGCGTCATCCCCGCGTTGAGGATGGATTGGCGGAAATTGTAGGCGCCCTCCCATGTCGTGCCGCCGATTCCCACGAGGCTGCCAGGAGGGAGCTGCTGCAACTCCCGGATCGACTGGAGATTCGATTCCAGCAAGCAGCCGATGACCTTCGGAACGTCACTGTCCCCCAAGCTGTCCAGCCATTTTTGCACCTCTTCTATGTGTAAAAACGTCGTGACGACGAGATCGTAGTAGCCGTTGAGAATGCTGCTTGCAAACTGCTCCAGGTCTTTAATCAGGCACGGCTTGACGGTGTAGCCGGTCGCCTTTTCCAGCTCGACTGCGTATTCCTGCACCTGTACGACATTACACTCGGCAAACAGGATGGCTGGCTTCGTCCGGCCCTGTGCCATCTGGAAGGCCGGCTGCTTCGCCTTTTCCAGAACGCGGGACAAGATCGTCTCTTCCCGCTGCTTTGCTGCGATTCTCTGGTCGACCTGGGCGCTCTTTTTCGGGAGCTTGTCCGCGACAAACGCCGCTCCGGCATCGTCCAGCGTCACGTAGCCTTCCGCTTCCAGCGCTGCATACGCGGCTTCGACCGTTTGTTGCTTCAGCCGCAAAAAGCCGGACAGCTCGCGGATCGTCGGCAGTTTGTCCTGCGGCTGATAAATTCGTTGCTCCATCAAGTTTTTCAACTGTTCCTTCAATTGACTAGAGACGGGAATGGAGGATGGACCATTGACAGACTTCTGCATCAAATCACCCCGTGAAAAAGGTATCGCAGTAATATTCTGTCATATTACAATAGGATAATTGGACAAAGCAAGTGCCAGATACGAGAGCCAATTCGCATCCGGCACATTCTTTTCTCAATCTCCACGCGGCGGAAATTCGCCAAGCACGCAAATGATATAGTTTACGCCTAAATAGGGTTGTCTGTTGTTGTGCGGCATCCCTTCTCCTGCGGGCGAAACGGCGAACTGGCTAAGCGTTGTCTGTGCCGACGCATCGGCTGGTCCGTAAGCCAAAAGCCCGCCTCTGCCCTCCGTGTTCGACCAGATCATCCCGTCCGGGTTGTTTGTCGTCGGCCTCTCCGCAGCGTTTGGAACGTGCGTATGCCCAGGCATCTGTGAGGTATTTAGCGTCACCGTGCTGCTGCCTCCCTGATCTCCGAACGCTTTCGGCGTCAAGCCATTGCCTGTTCCGTGGTGCATCGGCGCCGTCCCTTGCAAATTGGGCAAAGCAAACGTCATTTTGCCATCCCCGCCAAATCTCGTCCCCAAAATGGCAAACAGCGGCGTAAACTGCCCGATCGAAAGCAAACTTCCGTCGCAAAAAGCCCAGTTTTTCGGTGCGAACTGGCCTGTAAAAATCCGAATCTCCCCGACAAAGCCGTCCATTTTTCATTCCTCCTCGATCAGTTAGTTACGGGAAGGGTATATCCCTTGTATAGCAATGCAGTAATTGAGCACCTGGTAAGGCTGCATGTTGTTGTGCGGCTGGCTCCCTCCGGCTGCGCCCAGGGCATCGCCGCGCATCGTCGCATTCGGGGCGGCCGCAAACGCTTGTACATTCGTCATGGCCCATACGTTTGCTTCGGCCTTTCCGATTGATCCCGAGGTCGACAGCGGCTTGGCGACGTGCGTGTGCGGCGGCATTTCCCCAATGCTCAGCACATGCGCTTCCTCGCCGCCAGCCTGTCCGAGCGTGATTCCGTTTCCGGTGTGGACAGGCACTCGCCCCCGCAGGTCAGGCAAGGCAAAGGTCGTGACGCCGTTCCCCCCATAAGTCGCTCCGAGGATCGAATACAGCGCCTGGTGCTGGGCAATTTGCAAAATGGATCCATCACACAGCGCCCAGCCCCTCATCGGGAACGGAAAAGCAAAGGCGCGAATTTCTCCGAGAAATGGTTCTGACATCGCAATCTACCTCCCCTGGATAAATGTGTTGCCTACGATTGGACTGGATAATAGCCTATTGTCGCAATGATGAAACTGATAACGGTATAGGGCATCATGTTATTGTGCGGCTGGTTGCCGCCGATGCTTTCCACGGCGAGAGGGCTCATCTGGATCGCCGCCTGATTTTGCGAAAATTGCGAAATCCGCTTCGCCCAAACATGCCCGCCTGGTTCCACATCAGTCCCGTCCGTTGACGATACGTTGACCGTATGGGTGTGCGTCGGCAATTGGCCAGACTGAAGGACGACCGTCTCGGTTCCGCCCATCGCTCCCAGCGGGTAAGCAGTTTGCGTGGACGGGTTGGTGCCCATGTGTACAGGCACTCGGCCGCGCAGATCGGGCAAGCCAAACGTGGTCATCCCGTCACCGCCATAGGTCGTTCCAATCACACTGAACAGCAGTTCATTTTCCGCTATCGAAAGCAATTGCCCCTCGCAAAACGCCCAGCCCCGCGGCGCATAAGTTCCCGCAAACATCCTGATTTCTCCCACATATGGTTCCATCGTTGTTGCTCCCTCCTTGTTTGCTTCTGCGTATTTGCCCGAAAAGCAGTCTCCGGTCTCTGCTTGCCGGTCTTGTCCTTCGCAAGTCAGAAAGTGCCAGCCGTATAGCTGGCACCTTCTTCTCTCAAAAAACACGGCGCTACTTTCTGACCTCCACCCGCACGCTGGCGGTCTTGCCTTCGTAGTTGATGGTGACGATCGTTTTACCCGCCTTGCGGGCAACGATGTTCCCGTCGATCACCTCGGCGATCTCCGGATCCTCTACCGTCCACTCGGCGTCCTCTGCAATCAGGTCCTGGTACCCTTTTTCATACGTGCCCGTCAGGACGAGCGCTTTTTCCTGCCCTTCCTTCAAGCGGACGTAGGCAGGTGCGACCTCGATGCGTCTCGGATGTTTTTCCTCGACAACCAGCAGGCGGACCCTAAATTTCCGTTTGTCTATGCTCCCGGAAATGACGGCTGTACCTGTCGCCTTGGCAACCATCCTGCCATCCTCGTCAACCTCCACGACATCCGGATTGGAGGAAGTCCATTCTACTTGATCCGTCACATCTTCTGTCGTGTCGTCGCCGTACAGCGCCACCAGCTCCAACTGCCTTTCCTCGTCTACCGCAAGCACGCCCTCGGTCCGGGAAAGCAGGCTGACTTTATCGCTTGTGCGGGTTGTGATCGTAACCGGGATTTGCAGCTCTTGCCCTTCGTACGTTACCGTGATGACGTCCTCGCCTTCGTCGCTGCCAGCCGTAATCTGGCCCGCTGCTACCGTGACGAGGCCGCGCTTCGTGCGGTACTCTACCTTTTTGTCTGTGGTGATCTCTGTCTTCTCGTCCCCTTCGACCTTGAAAATCTGGACGTGCGCCCGCTCTTTTGGCTTCAGGCGGAACGCTTTTTTCGAGGCTTGCAGGGAGGAAGAATCGGCCTCTTCCTTGACCGTTACTTCTACCGTATCCGTGTAGCCGCCATCGACAGTGGTGACGGTAATGCGCGCAGTCCCTGCTACCCGTGCCACGATGTTCCCCTGACTGTCTACCTCCGCCACAGCGGAATGGCTGCTCGCCCATCTGACCCGTTTGTCGCTCGCATTTTCCGGCTGAATCACAGCGGTCACTGTGCGCGTATCGCCTGCTTGCAACTGCAGGCTGCTCGCATCGAGCTGTACGCCTGTCACCTTGACCGTTGTTGGCGGAGTCGGAACGTAAACGGACAGCCTGATTTGCGCCTCCAGTTCAATCGTGTTGTGCGCCTCGTCGCGCAGTTGCAGCAGCACTTTTTTCATCCCGTTGCCGGAAGGAAGCCGCCACGGAACCGTTGGAGCCGCCTGTTCCCAGTCGCTCCAGCCCTCGTTTTCATTGGCGAAGCGCATTTCTACCTCTCCCAGCGAGTCGGTGGCGGTAACGTTCAGCGTCACATTGACCGAGCTTGCCGTCGCAGCGCCGTTGTTAATGGCAAACGTGCCCTGCGGAGGCGTTTTGTCGATGGTAAAGGCAATCTGCGTGAAGTTGCTTGCGGCGTCGGTGACGACCAGCTCATGCTCGCCCTCATCGCTTACCGTCGTGCCGCTTGTAAATGACTGACCGTCGAGTGTAGCCGTGCCCTCGTTGAACGTGATCTGCACGTCTTCCCGGTAGCTTTTGCCATTCTCGACACCATGCACGACCGGCGCGTTCATATCAAGCTCGATGCTGCTTGTAAAGGACGAGACATTTCCGGCCTGATCGCGCAGTTGCATGCGAACGATTTTGCTCCCATCGTTTGCCGACAGCTCCCACGGCAGCGCCGAAACGACGTCGCTCCAGGCGTTCCACTCTTCATCCTCGTTGGCGAAGCGAGCCTGCACAGGGCCATTGGCATCTGCTGCCGTAACCGTCAAGTTGACCGTCCGCGTCTCTGTCACGAGGTTGCCCCCGTTAATGAGCAAGCTTCCCGCCGGCATGGTCGTATCCAGAACAATCGTATCGCTTACGTCCGTCGTGTACCCCGCTTTGTCCTCCAGGCGCACGTAGACGGTTTTGCCGCCATCTGCTTCGGACAGCGTCCACTCTTTTGTCAGGGCAAACGGCTCGGCTGGGCTCCATGTGCTTCCATCGTTGGAAAAGGACATGCGCGTGTCCGGTGCGCCTTTGTTTGCGTAAAGATCCAGCGTCACATTGCGCGAGGTTGTGAACGCCGCGCCCTGATTAATCGCGAGCGTCCCCGTCAAAGGCGTCTTGTCGATCGTAAAAAAGATGGTTGTTTTGTTTCCGGCCGCATCCGTTACGACGAGCGTGTACTGCCCGTGCTCAGTAACGGTTGTTCCGCTAAGGAAAGGAGCGTCGTTCAACGTAGCCGTCCCGTCCGAAAAGGAAATCTGCTGGTCGGAGTTGTACACGCCCTCATGGGTCACCCCGCTGACTACAGGCGGTGTCGTATCGAGCATGATAGACTTTTGCAAGTCGCGCACGTTGCCCGCGCGATCGCGCAGTTGCAAAAAGACTGTTTTCGTACCGTCTCCGGTGGATAGCTCCCACGCTTTCGTCTGCTGCGCCGGCTCCCAGTCCGACCAGTCATTCGTCCCTGTAGGGGAGAAACGCATTTGCAGTTGATCGTCCGCATCCGCGTATTGCAGCTTCAGTTCAACCTGCCGCTCGTTCGTCACGCTCTGGTCGTCATTGATCGTAAAGCTTCCGGTCGGGGCGGTTTGATCCAGCGTAATGTGCGCCTCCCATGTCGCCTCGTTCCCGGCCGCATCTCTCAGCTTGACCGCCACGCGCTTTTGCCCATCGCCGGAACTGAGTGTCCACGACTTCGTAGCCGCAAACGGTTCGGATGGCTGCCACCCTTCCGCGTCATTGGCGAAGGCGGCCGTCATCGGGGACATATCCGTCACATTCAACTGCAGCACGACCTGCGGGGTGTTCGTCCAGTCCTCGCCACTGTTGATCGTGAAGGTTCCCGCAGGCTTTGTCCGGTCAACCGTGAAGGAAACGGTCGTGGTATTGCCTGCCACGTCCGTGACAACCAGCGTGTACGTGCCGTCCTCGCTGATCTGCTCGCCATCCGCAAACGGCTCGCCGTTCAGTACAGCCGTCCCTTCCGAAAAATGAACGGTGACCTCCTGGTTGTAATAGTTGCCAGCCGCAACGCCTGTCACTTCCGGCGGAACCGTATCCAGCAAAATGCTGGCAGAGCGCGTGACTTCATGCCCCGCCGCGTCGCGGAATTTGGCGTAGACCGTTTTGTTTCCGTCGCCGCTGCTCAATTTCCACTGCAGCTCAGGCTGGACAGGCTGCCATCCGCCTGCAAACACGCCGTCCGTATTGGAGAGCGTCATCTCTACAGGGCCTTGCGCATCTGTCGCTTCGATCAGCAGCTTGACAGTCGCAGACGAAGTCGCCGTATTCGCAGCGTTCGTTCCTTTGATCGACAGGGCGGCTTCTGGCGGAGTCGTATCCAGCGTAATGCTGTCCTCGTATTCCCGCTCATGCCCCAGCCCGTCTTTCAGCTTCATTTTCACGGTTTTGCTTCCGTCTCCGGGGCTCAGTTCCCATGCTTTCGTGGCGGCAAGCCACTCCCATCCGGACCAGGTGGCCCCATCGTTGGAGAAGTTCATCTGAAGCTGGCCGATGCCTTCCCCGTCTGTCCCCGTGATCGTCAACACAACATTTCGCTTTGTCGTAAACGATTGGCCGCTTTCGATCTGCAGGGATCCCGTCGGAGCGGTTGTATCGAGAAAAAACGAAAGCGTCGTCGTGTTTCCAGCCATATCTGTCACTCTCAGCGTATAGTTGCCATCCGCTGTCACCTTGTAGCCGCTGACAATCGCGGCCCCGTTCAGAACCGCTGTCCCTTCGTTAAAGGTGATCGTCACAGGCTTCTTGTAATCGCCTCTGTCGACCACTCCCGTCACGAGTGGCGGGGTCGTGTCCAGCGTGATTGTGGCGCTGGCGGAAATCTGATGGCCGGCTTCATCCTGCGCCTGCATGTAGACCGTCTTTACTCCGTCTCCCGCCGCTAACGTCCAGGGATAGGAAGACGACGGGCTGTAAGCTTTCCAATCATCCGTCCATTGATCGGCGGCATTCGAGAACCGCACCTGTAACGGCTTGCCGAGATCAGGATCGGTGACTGTCGTTTTCAGACTGACCTGATTGAAGCTGGTGTAGAACATGCCCTCGTTAATCGTCAGCTCGGCAAAAGTCGGCGGCTCCTGCACATCCTCGACCCGGATCGTAAATGCTTTGGTGAGCGTGTTTCCGGCGGAGTCGCTCACCTTGACGTCGATGGAATAGCTGCTTTTCGTCTCATAGTCAAACGATGCCGTGGTGAACAGCTCGTTGCCGACAAGCTTGAAGGCGCCTTGCTCGTTGCCTGTCAACTCAAACGTCAATTTGCCCTGATCTTCGCTGTCCGGGTCTGTCGCGTTGAACGTGCCGACCGGCGTGTCCGCCGGAAGATTTTCCGGGACGCTGTCGTTGCTCAGTGAAATAGCGGTCGGCGGGGAGTTCGGAGCATAGGTGATCTCCAGGTACGGAATCTTTTCCGTTTGACCGGATGACTTGTCGAGAAAAGCGACCTGTATCCGTGGTGCGCCACCCGCTGGCGGCAACTGATGCCCTTTTAGCACAAAGCTCGCTACTTTATCCGCCGACTGCTCCCGCAGAAAATCGGTCACGTCAAACGATACCCAGTCATTCTGCCTCAGACCGGATTCCGTAATCCGCTCGATCAGCTCTGCGGTTTGCGGAAGAACAGCATCCCGCTCTGTCCAGGAATCATTCTGGGCGGCGTAAAGATCGAGAAACGGTTTTCCTTGGAAGGCATCCACCTGAGTCAGAAAAAGACGCAAATAGGCCGACTGGATTTTCCGGTTGAAATCAACCTGACCGCTCCCCAACTGAAACTTGAGAGCTGCATTGGCAGCCCCAAAAGAGTCGGCATATCCGACAAATATCGCATTCAAGTTTCCTACGCCGTCGGGTGTTCCGTGCTCATAGGCATCTGTATCCACAAAAAAATCTTCGCCCACCGGGACCTTGGCCGAAGTCTGATTCGCTCCGGCAGGCGGCACCATTGGCTGCGCCAGCGAAAAAATCAGCAGCAACGACAACAGCCGTGCAAGCAATCGTTTCATATCGTCCTCTTCATTCCTCCCTTCGCCGTTGATGCGCTTTTACTCGTTTCTTTTCAGCCTGTTCGCCTGGCATACTTTGGGACAGGCATCTAGGAAATGGCAAACCAATTTTAGCAAAAGATGCTCCAGCGTGAACCTTACTAAAGTTAGTTCTTTTGTTGCTATTTTGGCGAAGCACTCGCCGTACGGCACGAGTGTCGAGCGCCACGAAAAAACCGCTGTTTCGCCCGGCATGCATGAGCCTGAGCACCAGCGGTTTGGCTTTGCTTTTTTATTGTTCGCGCTGGCGAAATCCGGTCAAAAACGACAGCAGCACGTGAACAGCCGTCTTGACCGTCGCTTCAGCGCGGTCCTTGTACGGGTCGAGACAGACGAGGTCCATCGCCTTGACCTTCGGATGCAGCCCTGCCGCGTAGACAGCTTCGAACAGTTCGTCGCTGTGCATGCCGCCGGGCGTGGAAGCAGGAACCCCCGGGCCGTAGCTGCAATCGAGTACATCCATGTCCACGGTCAAATAGATCGTGTCCACCTGGCCCGCGAGTTGCTCCAGCGCTTCCTGCACCGTCCGGGCCACCCCTTTTTGCCGCGCCTGGCGAAGCGTCGTATAGCGCACGCCTGTTTCGTCGGCGTATGCTTTGAGCGAGCGGGCGTTGAAAAAGCCGTGCAGCCCGATGTTGTGCACATCCCGCGCGCCAATCGTGCCGCTCTCGATCAGATTGCGGATCGGCGTGCCGTTCGAGGGGCCGTTGTCCGCCAAATCGCGCAGGTCAAAATGAGTGTCCAACTGCAGGATGCCCACCCGCTCGTCGGGATGGATGTCCTTGTAGCCTTTGATGAGCATCGCCGTGATCGAATGATCGCCGCCCAGCATCACAGGCAAAAGCTGCGGATGGTGCGTGCGCATTTGCGCCATCGCTTCCCGGATGTTGCGGTGGCACTGGGCGATGTCTGTCACATGCTGCCTGACGTCGCCGAGGTCGACGACGCGCAGCGGCTGCAAGTCCACGTCGTGATCGAGATTATAGGTCGTAAAATACTTCCACGCCCGCCGCATCGCGTCCGGATTCTCGCTCGCTGCCGAGGCCGAAATGGACGAGCGCGACAGCGGCACTCCAAGCAGCGCCACGTCGTAGTCGCTCCAGTCGGTGCTGCCCGCCGTCGCCGGATCGAGCGTTGCAATCCACTCGCTTACTTTTGGCTCGGCAGGCGCTGCGCTCCGGTCCCAGGAAAAGCTGGGCGGCTTCAGGAGCGGATACGGGTACCCTGCTGTCATACGCGTCTCCCTCCCGCGACGACGACCGTGCCCTGCTTGATGACCGTGTCTACGTGGTTGACGCCGTAGCGATATTGCAAGGTCATGAAGTCAGGCACGTCAAAAATGGCGATGTCCGCTTTTTTCCCGACCTCGATGCTGCCGACCTCGTGCGCGCAGCGGATGGCGTGTGCGGCGTTGATCGTCGCGGCCGTCAACACTTCTGCCGGAGTCATCCCCATTTTCAGGCAGCCGAGATTCATCATCAGCGGCAGCGAGACCGTCGGCGAGGAGCCAGGGTTGCAGTCGGTCGAGAGCGCGACCGCCACGCCGCGGTCAATCATTTTGCGCCCGTTCGCAGATTCAGCCATCAGAAACAAGGCCGTGCCTGGCAACAGCACCGCGATCACCCCTGCCTTTGCCATCAGCTCGATCCCGCGATCGGAGGCGCGCAGCAAATGATCGGCAGAGACGGCGCCGAGCGAAGCCGCCAGCTCCGCGCCTTCGTACGGCTCGATTTCATCCGCGTGGATTTTCGGCAGCAGGCCGTGGCGCATCCCGGCTTCGAGAATGCGCCGCGACTGCTCGGGGGTAAAGACGCCGCGCTCGCAAAACACGTCGTTGAAAACGGCCAACTTGCGCCGTGCGACCTCGGGAATCATTTGCTCGATGACCAAATCGACAAACGCATCCGGCGTTTCCTTGTACGCGCGCGGAACCGCATGTGCGCCCATGAACGTGCTGACGAGATCGACCGGATGCTCTTCATGCAGCTTTTTCGCTACTTCAAGCTGCTTGAGTTCGTCCTCCAGGGTGAGGCCGTAGCCGCTCTTGGCCTCGACGGTCGTCACCCCGTGCAGCAAAAACTGGTCGAGCCGCCGCTTGCTCTCGGCATACAGCTCTTCGTGTGTCGCCTGTCTCGTCGCCGCAGTCGTCGCGTGGATGCCGCCGCCGTTGTTCATGATGTCCATGTACGTCGCGCCGTTCAGGCGCATGTTGAACTCGTTTTGCCGGGTGCCCGCATGCACGAGGTGCGTATGCGGGTCGATCAAGCCTGGCGTGACCAGCTTGCCCGTGGCGTCGATGACGAACGCTTCGTGCGCCCGCTCGCGGTAGACACTCGCCAACTCGTCGTCGGTGCCGACCCGCTCGATCACGCCGTTTTCCAGCCATACGCTGCCGTCCTCAATAATCGCCAGCTCGTTCATTCTGGCCCCTGTCACCGGAGCAGAAGACCCGCCAGCCAACGTGGCGAGCTGGCTGGCATGGCGAATCCATACTGGTTTTTTCATCGCTGTTTACTCCTCCAACATCGGGATGTTGACGCCTTTTTCCTTCGCGGTGCGAATCGCCAGCTCGTAGCCGGCATCCGCATGGCGCACGATGCCCATGCCCGGATCGGTAGTCAGGACGCGCTCCAGGCGGCGGGCGGCTTCCGGCGTACCGTCTGCCACGATGACCATGCCGGCATGCAAGGAATAGCCCATGCCGACGCCGCCGCCGTGATGGACAGATACCCAACTCGCGCCACCTACCGCATTCATCAACGCATTCAGGATCGGCCAGTCGGCCACCGCGTCGCTGCCGTCCTTCATCGCTTCCGTCTCGCGGTTGGGCGAGGCGACGGAGCCGGAGTCGAGGTGGTCGCGCCCGATCACGATTGGCGCTTTCAACTCGCCGCGCGCCACCATGTCGTTGATGATCTGGCCGAACCGCGCGCGCTCGCCGTAGCCCAGCCAGCAAATGCGGGACGGCAGCCCCTGGAACTGAATGCGTTCCTGCGCCATGCGAATCCAGTTGCACAGATGCGTATTGTTGGAAAACTCGCGGAGAATCACTTCGTCGGTCTTGTAAATGTCCTCGGGATCGCCGGACAGCGCGACCCAGCGGAACGGCCCTTTGCCCTCGCAAAACTGCGGACGGATATAGGCGGGCACGAAGCCAGGGAAGCGGAACGCCTCCTCGACGCCTTCGTTTTTCGCCACCTGTCTGATGTTGTTGCCGTAGTCAAAAGTGACGGCTCCTTTTTCCTGCATAGCCAGCATGGCGCGAACGTGATTGGCGATGCTCGCCTTGGAGCGTCTCTCATACTCCTTCGGATCGCGCGTGCGCAGCTCTGCCGCCGCTTCGAGACTCATGCCTTCCGGGATGTAGCCGTTGAGCGGATCGTGCGAAGAAGTCTGGTCGGTCAACACGTCCGGGATGAAGCCCTTGGCAAGCATCGCGTTCAGCACTTCCGGGGCATTGCCGAGCAGCCCGATCGAAATGCCTTTTTTCTCCCGCTTGGCCGTCTCCGCCATCTGGATCGCTTCGTCGAGGCTCTCTGTCATCACATCGAGATAGCGCGTATCCAGTCTGCGCTGGATGCGGGTGCGGTCTACCTCGATGTTGATGCTCACGCCGCCGTTGAGCGATACGGCCAAAGGCTGCGCGCCGCCCATGCCGCCGAGCCCGGCCGTGACGGTGATCGTCCCTGCGAGCGTGCCTGCAAAATGTTGGCGGGCAAGCTCCGCAAACGTCTCATACGTGCCTTGCACAATCCCCTGGCTGCCGATGTAAATCCAGCTTCCGGCTGTCATTTGCCCGTACATCATCAAGCCTTTTTTGTCCAGCTCGTGGAAGTGCTCCCAGTTGGCCCAGGCTGGCACCAGGTTGGAGTTCGCGAGCAGCACGCGCGGCGCATCGGTGTGCGACTTGAACACCGCCACCGGTTTGCCCGACTGGATCAGCAGCGTCTCGTCGCTCTCCAATGTTTGCAATGTTTTGACAATCGCATCGAAACATTCCCAGTTGCGCGCCGCTTTCCCGATTCCGCCGTACACGACCAAATCTTCTGTGCGCTCGGCCACGTCAGGGTTCAGGTTGTTCAACAGCATGCGCAGCGCCGCTTCCTGCACCCAGCCTTTTGTATGCAGCTCGGTCCCCGAGTATGCCTTTATCATCTGTTCAATGGATTGTGTCGTTGTCATCGAAAATCCACCTGCTTTCCGTAGAATGTGTATCTCTTGGCTTTATTGTAAAAGCGCCGGGAAACGCAAAAAAGGCACCATGCTTTCGATTTGGTGCCTCTTCTTTCGATTGCTTCAGGCAAAACAGATGGAATTTTCGAAAAATCTCTCTTTTCTTTCGATTTCTATCTTTTCTTTTGATTTCGTAACAAACGTGGGGTTGTACCCGTCTTTTCCTTAAAAATTTTACTAAAGTAATTGGCGTTGACGAACCCGCTGCGCTCCGCCACCTCCTGCACGGACAGAGCCGTTTCCAGCAGCAGCCGCTGCGCTTCCTTCACGCGCATCGCCGTCAAAACTTGCCGGAAGGAGCTGCCCTGCTTTTGCGCAAACAGCGTGCTGAAGTAAGCCGGACTGCGGTCGACGTGCCGGGCGACATCCTCCAGCCGCAGAGCCGGGTCGGTATAGCGCCCTTCCATGTAGCGCATAGCCTGCTCGATCACGTCTGCCCTGCCCTCGTCGCTGCGGTCGTTTGCGGTATCGAGCAGTTGGTTGATAAACAAAAGCAGCTCGGTTACGATGCGATACAAAATCGGCGCGTACAAAATCGTCTCGAATACGCGGTGGTACCCCTCTTCCAGAAAGGCGCTGTCCAGCCCGTGCGACTTCATGTAGCGCCTCACCTGGGCCAAAATGCTCGTCAACCGAATGCGCAACAGTCCCGGCTCGGGATACGGCTCGTCCTTGTAAAAAAAATGCGCGTACAGCCACTGCTTGAGCTGCTCGCGATTGCCGCTGTGCAGCATGTCGATCCACGCCCGCTGCTCGGCTGGCGTCAGGAACGGATCAAGCATCGTCCAGTTGACCTTTCCGTCGACCATGCTCACCTGCCGATAGCCTTTGAAAAAGCGCAGTTGCAACGCCTGGCTCGCCTGCTCGTATTTTTGCTGCAAGCTCTGTCCGGCGTCTTCCGCCTTGTAAATGACGAGAAACAGCGGGGCGTCGCTCGTCGCCTCCCAGTCCATCAGCAACCGCTTGCCAAACTGGTGCCACTGCGGCCAGGCAAGCGCCGTCTCCGCGGGAAAGACGGCGACAATCGCGTCACCTGTCGGCAGCAGCACTGGCTCGTCGCGAAACGGATAGTCCGCGAAAAAACGCAACAGCTCCGGGTGTCTTTTCGCGTCTTCCAACTGCGCGAGCATGACCGTATGTCCGCCGAGCGGCGACTGCCCCGGCAAAAACAAGTCGCGGTACGAAATCTCCCCGCGCCGTCCCTGGATGCTCCCGGCCCCCTGGTCGATGCGCGCGTCCCCTGCCCGCTCCTGACAAGAGCGCGTCAGCACGCGGCGGATGTACTCCGGGGTTTGCGGCTTCAGCCACAGGTCGCGCGCAGACAGCTCGATGCCTTGCATCGCCCGCTCGAACGTCGCTTCCGAGGTGGTGACGAGCACCGTCGGCCGATACTGGGCAACCAGCAGCTTCAGGCGCTCCCAGTGCGCCTTGTCGATCATGTCCAGCTCGATGCAGACGACCTCGGGAGTATGCGATTCCATCGCCTGAAACAGCTCTGCCGTCGTCCCTGCGCTGTGCACCTTGTCGTACGGGATGGCGCAGCTTGAGACGAGCCAACTGAGCCCTGCCCGCTCTGTCGGGTCCCTGTCCGCAATCAGCAAACTGGGCATTTGCAGCACTCCTTTCCCCGCTTTGTCCAAAAAATGCGACAGCTCTTTTGGCAAACAAAGGTTGCCCTCTCGCGGACAACCTTTGCTCCTTGCTCTATTCTTGTGTCTTAAACGGGTTTTCGATCATCGTGCCCATGATGTGGTCGAGCGGAATAAAGCCGATGTCCCGGGAATCCGTGCTGTGGTTGCGGTTGTCTCCCATGACGAAAATGTGGTCTGCGGGCACCTTCCATTTGCCGTCAGCCACGTACTGCATCGTCTCCTTGATATACGGCTCCTCGAGCGCTTCGCCGTTGCGGTACACCTGGTTGTTTTTGAACTCCAGCACGTCGCCCGGTCTGCCGATGACGCGTTTGACGTACATCGAATGGTCTTCTGCCGTGCCCGTCAACAGCGCCACCAACGGATGGCTGAGGACATCGTCCAAAAAGGACCGCTCGCGCTCCACGCGGCTGTCGATGACCACGATTTCGCCGTAGTCCGGCAAGTACGAAAACGTATGCGGCAGCTTGGACACGTATATGCGCTGCTGATCCTGCAAGGTCGGGTCCATGGAATGACCGTCAACCTTGTAAGGCTGGAACACGAAGATTCCAAGGACCAGGGCGAAAACGACTGCAAAAGCAATCGAACGAATCCATCCCATGATCTCTTTCATTGTGCAATGCCACTCCTCTCTTGCTTCTTCGTTCCCCCTGCTCTCTACCCACCATCATACCATAAAATGCGGCCAATCCAAAAAGCCGGTCCCCTCCTGGGCCGGCTGTGCCCCAAAGCGAGACGACAGCAAGAGCGCCGGGCGAATCAGGACAGCCCGTACTCCCGCACTTTTCGAAACAGCGTAGCCCGACTGATGCCAAGCAGCGCCGCCGCCTCCTCTTTGCGGCCGTTTCGCTGCTGCACCTCCTGCATCGCTCGGGCGATCGCGGAGCGCTCCAGCTCTTTGAGCGTGACGATTTGCTTTTGCCCGGCCCCACCACCGTTTTCCGTCCACGCCTTCTCAGTGTCCGCAGCCGCCTGCAACTGCATCATCTGAGCGGGCAAGCTTCCGACCTGCACCCAGGCCGTCGCCTCCATATTGACGGCGTACTCGATCACGTTGGCCAATTCGCGGACATTGCCCGGCCAGTCGTGGCAAAAGAGCAAAGACTGTGTGTCCTGGGAAAAACCGCAGATCGCTTTGCCCAGCTTTTTCGCGTACGTCGCCAAAAAGTCGTTTGCCAACGGCAAAATATCCTCCCGGCGCTCGCGCAAGGAGGGCAAGCGGATCGGGATGACGTGCAGACGGTAGTACAAATCGAGGCGAAACAGCCCGGCCGCGACCCGCTCCTGCAAATCGAGATGGGTCGCCGCGATAATTCGCGCTTCGACCGGAACCGTTTTGCCGCTGCTCCCGAGCCGCTGCAGCTCTTTTTCCTGCAGCACCCGCAACAGCTTGCCCTGCAAATGCAAAGGCAAGTCCCCGATCTCGTCCAAAAACAGCGTTCCTTTGCCTGCCGCTTCGAACACGCCGGGCTGCCGCCGGAAATCGCCGCAAACGCATCGCCCGTTTCAGCAGCCGTCACCCGTCTCGCTATCTCGACGACCTCCTGCACATCGTCCAGCGTGACGACCCATTCCTTGATCGTATCGTCCAGTTGGATCGGGCGAATGGCGAACAAAAACGACTTGGGTACGCCGCCCACCGCCAGGAAGACCGCTTACGAATCATTCATGGAAGCTCTGTCGCACTTGTCTTGACAATTCGTCCTATAAAAAAACGCCGCCTCGTTCACTTTCTCCCAACAAGAACCGTAAACTCGACAGAAATCTCTCCGCCCTCCAGCTCATGCGCCTTTGCCAGTTGCTCTGGCTCGGCCCCCCACGTCAGCGGCGTCATCTGGATCAGCGCCGCCAGGCTCGGCTGATCCAGCCGAAACGAATACGCCACCCGCTCGCAGTCGATCAGCGAAAAGCTGGCGGCGAAGCGCTGGATCGTCGCTGCATTGGAATACGTCCGGTTGCCCGGCTGCACATAAAGACACTCGCGCAGCTCCCGCAAATATCGCTCGCCCGGCACGACCTTGATGACGAGCCCGTCTTTTTTCAGCATTCGCGCAAACTCCCGCGTATTGGACGGCGACAGCACGTTGAGGATGGCCGCAAAGCGATTGTCGGCAAACGGAGCATTGGCCAGATCGCCGACGCACCAGATCAGCTCGGGGTGCGCCTTGGCCGCGAGGGCGATTCCCGCTTTGGACAGATCGACACCCGCGCCGACGAACGCGACTGGCTGCCGCGCTTTCACCTCTTCGCGAATGCGAGCCAGATGCGAGCCTTCGCCGCACCCGGCATCCAGCACGGACAACGGCTCGCCGCTCGTCGCTGCGTACTCGGCGAGCTTTTCACTGACGGCGGCGTGCAGCGGTGAAAAAAAGCCTTTCTCGGAAATGGTTCTTCTCGCCAAAAACATTTCTTGCTCGTACTTCGATCGGTAGCCCGCATTCGCCAGGTGCACATAGCCGTGTCTCGACACGTCGAAGCAATGGCGATTGGCGCATGCAAGGCTGGCTGTATTAGCTGTATGGATGAGCGTCAGCGCCCCGTGGCAAACCGGGCATCTAAGCATCCCGCTATGCCGGGCCAGCAGTTCGGCCTGCCGCTCTTTTCTGGTTGGAAGCATAAAAAAAAGCACCCCATTCATTCGTAATCGGTGAATGAAAAAAGGCACAGTCAAATAAACCCCGGCTCTCCTTTGGAAAAAACGAGCGGGATCAGGCTAGACTGTACCTTTTCTTACCGATAACGCATGAATTGGGGGCTCATACTCATAGTGGACGACACTCCTGTCAAAATCTTCACGGGGGCATGTCACCCCCGTATCTTTCATTATACAACAGATCGCCCAAGGCTGGCGCGCTTTTTTACATCCCCTCCCCCGTCAGCCGACTGCTGTGGACGAGCATGACCTGATCGTATTTCAGCATGATCGTCCCTGCTTCGTAGTCGCCGATGTTCGGCTTGCTCGCCTCTTTTCGCAAATTGCGGAACAGGGCGGCGACGGCGTTTACGCCGCTTTCATGCGCATGGGGATAGCCGCCGCCAAAGCGCGGATTGATCTCGGAGATCGCGTACTGGTCCCCGAGCAAAAAGCAGTCGATGTCGAACGGCCCGCGAAGCGGCAAGACGGAGACGAGCGACGTCACCAACGACGTCAGCCGCTCGTCCCGGATCGCCAGCGAGCGGTCTGTCTCGCCTGCCCGCATGCGCATTTTTTTGCGCGTAAACAGCGTCGTCAGCTCGCCCGTGACGAGATCGGCGTAGCCGTCCACGCCGTATTCCTCCGCCTGCAAAAACGGCTGGACAATCAGCTCATCCTTCTTATGGGTGAACGCGGCAAGCTCCGCCTCTTTTTCCATACGGACAAGGCCGAGGCTGGCGCTGCCCTTGCGCGGCTTCGCCAATAACGGATAGGTCAGTTCTCCGCAGGCAAGCGCTGCTCGCGCCTCTTCCAGCGTATAAGTAGGCACGCATGGAAGCCCGTGGGCGCGCAAAAAATCGCAGGTCCCCTTTTTGTCGAGACACAGGTTCACCGCATCCAGCCCGGAGACGACGGCCTGCACGCCCAGCCGCGAAAACCGCTCGGCATGGGCGGCGAGCACGCCAAGCTCGGGATCGATCAGGGAGAGCACCGCCTTGATGTCATAGCGCAGGCAAATTTCCTCCAGCGTCTGCACATACGCCGGGTCGTCGATGCGCGGGACGATCTGCCTGTGATGGGCGGCGAACAGCGCAGGAGCGGTCGGGTCGCAGTCCGCCGCGATAATTTTGCCCGCGCTGCCCCACTCCCGGACGAAATACTCGATCAGCTTGACCCTGCGGCCTACGCTCGTCAGCAGCACGTTCATCTACGCGTATCCTCCTGCTTGCCAGCCTGGAATTGAAATTCATAGAGCGACTCCGGGAAAAACTCCGCCAGCGTCTCTTTGCGCCTCGCGACGACGACATCGCGGCCTGCCTTGGCCAATACAGGCGGCCGCTCGCGAATAAACGGCGGATTGAACACGAGCGTGTACGCCCCTGTGTGCCCGAACACGAGAAAATCTCCCGGCTCCGGCACTTTGCCGCGAAAGCCTTGCAGCAAGTAGTCTTTTTCCATGCACGTATAGCCTACTACGTGGTACGTCCCTTCTCTTGCCTCGCTGCTTTGTGTCACGACGCTTACGGGAAGCTGGTACGCGTGCATGGTCGGCTTGATATTGTGGACACTGCCGTCTACAAGCACAAAGCGCTCGCCGCGGTTCTCCTTGACATCCACGACCTGGCAGACGAACTCGACCGCGTCGGCCACAAGCGAGATGCCCGGCTCCAGGATGAGCTGCGGCAGGCGAGTCGTTTCTGCCAGTTCGTCTTTGAGGACAGCGGTGATGGCGAGAGCGTAGTCGTCAAAGCTCGGAACGCCAACCATCCCGAACGTGGCAGGCAGTTCGCCGTAAAACCCGCCTCCGATGTCGATATATTCAAGCTGCTCGCCGAGATGCGCTTTGCCCAGTCGGCACAGCTCGCGGGCAATCTGCCGATACACCCCTACGCTACGGTTCGTGGAAAAATGCCCGTGCAAACCCGCGACCCGCACATTCGGCACGGCAGCCAGCAGCGTGAGCGCTTGGGCGAAGCGGCCGTTTTCCACGCAAAAGCCGAAACGGCTCACACCGTAGCCGTTTTGCAGCGGACTGACGCCGCCGCGCGTCAAATCGAAATTGACGCGCAAGCCGACGCGAACCGTCTGTTCGGGATGCTGTCTCGCGTAGGTGAGCACAGGGGCAATCTCCGAAAACGAGTCGAGATTGACCAGGCTGCCCAGCTCCAAGGCGAGCCAGATGTCTTCCGCCGTCTTCAGCGGCCCGTTGAAAATGATCGCGGTCGGCTCGACGCCCAGCTTCAGCGCGAGATCGTACTCCAGCCTGGAGACGACCTCCGCCAGTGCCCCCAGCCGATGCAGGCATTGGCACGCATAAGGCAAGTAGTTCGTCTTGTACGAGTAGCCGACGCTCACCTGTTCATACCGGCTGGAAAAGGCGCGGGAAAACCGCTCGTAATTGTCGCGAAGTCTGTTTGTATCGAGCAAAAAGAACGACGACTGACAACGCTCTCTCCACGCCGCAAGCTGCTCATAACTGTACATGGCCCAGCTCCTTTGCACGTCCTCGTCCTGACAGGCACTGTCTGATAGCCGCGATGACCCGCTCCTGCTGCTGTTCGCTCAGGCTCGAGCCGGAAGGAAGGCAGACGCCCCGCGCATACAGCTCATCGGAGACGCTCTGCTCTGGCAGATGCGGGTAATAGCGGCACCCGGCAAACAACGGCTGGCGGTGCATCGGCTTCCAGACCGGGCGCGCCTCGATGTTTGCCCGCTCCAACGCGTCGATCAGTTGCCCCGCCGTAACCTCTGCCTGCTGCGGATCTACCGTCAGCGCCGTCAGCCAGCGCGTCGCCCGCCCTGTCGGAGCCTCCGGCATGAACGCGATGCCGGGAAGCTGCCGTAGCTTTGCTTCATAGCGCTGGCAGACGCGCCGCCGTGCCGCAATGCGTTCCTCCAGCACCCGCAGTTGCCCTCTGCCGACTGCCGCGAGCAAATTGCTCAAGCGATAGTTGTAGCCCATCTGCTCATGCTCGTAGTGACGCACCCGTTCGCGGGCCTGCGTCGCCCAAAAACGCGCCCGCTCCAACGCTTCACGATCATCCGAGACGAGCATCCCCCCGCCGGAGGTCGTAATGATTTTGTTCCCGTTGAACGAAAACGCAGCAAAATGCCCGAGCGAGCCGCTCATTCGCCCTTTGTAATCGGCCCCGAGCGATTCCGCCGCATCCTCCACGACCGTCACCTTGTACTCTTCGCACAGCGCAAGCAGCGGGCCCATGTCGGCGCTTTGCCCGTACAAATGGACGATCACGACCGCTTTGGGCAGCTTCTCCTGTCGGGCGGCTTCCCGCAACGCCCGCTCCAACGCGACTGGCGACATGTTCCAGGTCGCTTCCTCGGAATCGATGAAGACCGGAGTCGCCCCCAGGTACAAAATCGGGTTGGCGCTCGCCACAAACGTCAGGCTGGAGCAAAAAACGGTATCACCCGGCCCTACTCCCGCAAGCCTCAGCCCGAGATGGAGCGCCGCCGTGCCGGAAGAGACGGCAAGCGCCCCCTTCACGCCGACATAGCGGGCCAGCTCCTGCTCAAACGCGTCGACGTGTTCTCCGAGCGGCGCAATCCAGTTGGACGCAAACGCACTGGCGAGCAGCTCCAGTTCCTCTGTCCCCATGTGCGGCGGCGACAAAAAAATGCGTGAGTGTTCCCCCATCGTTACCCTCCCCATGCCCGGTAGGCTGGAAAAAAAGCTCCGGCCTCCGCGCGGTCTGCCTGTCTTTTTTCGCACAACACCCGGTAAGCTGCTTCATCGTGCACTCTTTTGCCCATCCAGTACGGAAAATGGTTCGTTTTGGAAAACGATGCCTTGAAGCGGAACAAGCCGTCCCCGTCGCGGTTGCCCCCGCCGAGCAGCAAATACTCCAGCCCGGCTTCCTTGGCCCGCTGAATCATCGCATCGAACAACAGATGGTTGATCCCGAGCGGCATGTCCGCCTTGTGCGAAGCCCCGAGCTGATAGTGGGCATAGCGGTTTCCACAGAGCATGATCGCGCCTGCGACAGCCATGTCCTCGTGCATGGCGAGCAGGAGGCGCGGCTTGCAGAGCGCGGTTTCCTGGAGCAGTCCTGCAAAAAATTCATTTTCATAGTAATAGGATAGGCCGGCAAAATTGCGCTCCATCGTCTCCCGGTACAGTTGCATAAACGCCCGCAAGCCGGCCTCGCCGCTCGCTTCCACGATGCTCACCTCGTTGGCGACCGCTTTTTTCATGTTGCGCCTGACGTTTTCGCTGTACTGCGCGCGAATTTGCGCGAGCGGCGGCCGGACATCGACGGCGACAGTCGTCCGCACCAGATCGAGCCGCATTTGCTCGCGAAACCGCTCGGCGTTTTTCTCCAGCGGATGAAAGCGCACCGTTTCCGTCACGTAGTTTTGGCTGCGGCAATAGGCGAAAACTGTGCGGAAAACGACTCTGCCCCCGCTGTCTTCGGCCAAACATGCGGACCGCCGTAGCCGATGGAGACGATATCCGCATACCCCGGAAGCAGAGCGTCGAGGGAGCGGACCAGGTAAGGGTAAAAAATCTGGCAGCCCCCTTCGGAAAAAAACACCGCCTCCGGCACGCCCCCTTCCCTTTCGGCGTAGAGGCTCACGTATTCTTTTGCATAGGAAATGTCCACATGCTTGCATGGACGCAAATAAGCTGTCCAGTCATCCTGATTCGTAAGCACGATCAAACTCACGCATTTCCCTCCTAGCCAGCTCCGCCTGTTTGCTCCCGGTGAATTTTTCCATCGTGACGCAACCTTCGTGACTGATCCCCGTTTTTTGCAAAACCCGTTTGACCGTTAATAGCAAAATTTTCAAGTCGAGCCAAAAGCTGCGATTTTCCACGTACCAGACGTCCAGCTCGAATTTTTGTTCCCACGTGATCGCGTTTCTCCCGTTGACCTGCGCCCAACCCGTAATGCCTGGCAAAACCTCGTGCCGCTTCATCTGGCGGGGCGTGTAGAGTGGCAGGTATTCCATGAGTAGCGGCCTCGGGCCGACCAAGCTCAGTTCGCCCCGCAGCACATTCCACAACTGCGGCAGCTCATCCAGGCTGTACTTTCGCAACATCATGCCAAAAGGCGTCAGTCTTTGGGCATCCGGCAGCAATTGTCCGGACGCGTCGCACTGATTGGTCATGGTGCGAAATTTATAAATGGAAAAAGGCTTTCCGTATCGGCCCGGCCGCTCCTGGACAAACAAGACAGGAGCGCCGAGCTTGAAGCGAATCAAAATCGACAGCAGGAGCAGCAGAGGTGAAAAGACGAGCAACAGCGTCAAAGCTACCAAACGATCAAACAGACACTTCATGCCGCCCCTCCCTTTGCCTGCTCCAACTCGCAGCCGCCTCCTCCATGCTCAAACTTTGCATCCCGTACTCGCTGCGCAGCTTCGCATAATACTGCAGCAGCCGCTCCAACATCCGAAGGTTTTCCGTGAGGTGGCTGCCGAAGTTCTCCGGATGCCACCACAGATGGTACAGTCGGCGATTTTTGGCCGCAAAAAGCAGATCGCGCCGGAGCCTGCCCAGCCGGACGTTTTCCAGCCAGCGCAGCCGCGGCGAATACGGCCGCAAAAATCGGCTCGCCGGGACATCGACTAACCCTTCCTGGCTTGCGGAAAGCGGCTCGTACGCGTGATGCCCGCTCAGATTGACGTAGGCGTCGGCAAGGCGCAAAGCCCGTTTGAGCAAAGTGTCTTGCGCTCCCGGGCCCGCCTCGTACATCCACGACCGCTCGTTCCCGCGATACGCGGCGAACCCGTGCTGCTTGCAGACAGCCAGATAGGAGGACGCGAACTGATTGCGCGGAAAGACGATGCTGGTCGGGGCGTACCCTTTCTTGCGCGCCACTCTTTTGAAGGCGGCCAAATCTTCGGCAAACGTTTGGGCGGTCTGTCCCGGCTCCAGGCAATAGTAGTGGGAGTGGGTATGGCTGCCGATGTACTGATGCGGACAGGAGGAAATCAGCCGGATGAGGGATGGGGCGTAATGATACGGGTCCACCTGCTCGCGCGCGCCAAGCGCTCCCGACTGCACGTAGCGATAAGGCGACAGGTTCGGATCGGCGTAGTCCGGCAGCTCTTTTGGCAGCGTGCCGATCAGCTCCTCGCGCGTCTCGCAGAACAAGAAGCCTACCGTCGCCCAGGTGGCGTGAATCTCGTACTTGTTAAACAGCTCCAGAATCGCCGGGATCACCTGACGAGTCCCCTGCAGGTTCTTCTCGCTGTCAGCTAGCGTCCGCTTGTCGCGAACGCCCCAATACAGCTCAAAATCAAGGGATATGACCAATGCTCCTGTTTTGCCCAAGCCGTTCGTCAACCTCCTTTTCCGTGCGCGGCGGCTCTGTCTTGGCAGCGAGCAGCGCTGCAAACAGCTCGGCCTGCCTCGCGAGTACGTGTTGCTCGTTAAAATGCTCCTCCGCCAAATAGCGGCTGTTTTGTCCGTACGCTTCCCTCAGCCGCGCGTCGCAGGCGAGCTTTTTCAGCGCCTTGTACAAATGCTCGGACTGCTTCGGCTCCACCAAAATCCCGTTCACGCCGTCCGTCACCTCTTCGCGGCAGCCGCGAATGTTCGTGGCGACAATCGGCTTGCCCATCGCCATCGCTTCGATAATCGAGCGGGGCAACCCTTCGCGATGCGAAGGCAGGACGAAGATGTCGCTTGCGGCGAGCAGTTGCGGGATGTCCTGGCGAAAACCAGTCAGGACGATTTGCGGATGCTCGCGGCAATGCTCCCGTAGCGCCTTGCCGCGCTGGTCCCGTTCGCTGTCCGACACGTCCCCGACGAGCAACAGCCGCACGCGGCCCGACTCTCGCGCCAGCCTGGAAAAAGCGTCCAGCAGCTCGAAAATCCCTTTTTCGCCAACCATCCGCCCTACGTAGGCGATGACGAGATCGTCCGCGCCGATTCCAAGCGCCGAACGCACCTCCACCGCTTCCTCCGGCGACACCGCCTGCGGATGAAACCGCCGCTCGACATCTACCCCGTTGCCGAGATGCATGATTCGCTCCGGCGGCGAAAAGCCGTCCTGCACGCTCAGCTCGTAGTCCTCCCTGCTCTGCAATAGCAAATAGTCTGTCAAATGCTTCGCGAACCACTTTTCCACGGCGTAGTACAGCCGGTATTCCCCTCGGCTCATGCCGTCGTGAAAATAGTAGCCGTGAGCCGTGTAGACGACCGGGCTGACTCCCGCGAGCCTCGCTGCCACCCGGCCCAGCACGGCCGCAACCGGAGTGTGGACATGCACCGCGTCGTAGCGCTCCCGTTTCATCAGCCGATACAGCGCCAAAATGGAACGCAGGTTGGAGAGCGGCTCGATTTTTCGCTTGATCGCGATCGGCCAGAGGGTGAGGCCCTTGTCCCGCAACGCCTGAAAACGCCCGGTGTCTGTGCAAGCCGTATGCACTTCATGGCCTTCCTCCGCCAGCTTCTGGATGAGCGGCAAGAGCAGGCTTTCCACCGTTTGGTCAATGGCGCATATTTGCAAAATTTTCCCCATGCAGGTCACCGCCCTTTCTGATGGAGCCAGAACTCATCCCGGCTGTCACACAATAGAGCGCCAGCAATATCCAGAACAGCGTCTCCCGGATTCCGTTGTGCGTCAAACCGTACACGATTTGAAAAAACAGCGGATACCAGGCGTAGAGCCGATGACCGTGTACCCCGGCGTACAAGAGCAGAAAAAACAGCAGCGTGCCCACGATGCCATACGAGAAAAACAGATTGGCGACCGTGGAGTGCAATTCGAGGGCGATGCTGCTTTCAAACCGCTCGTACTGCCCTTCGCCTGCCCCGAAAAACATGTACGCGGGATGGTTCGCGATCCGGTCGTAGCCTCTTGACGCCAGGTTGTCGTCGGAGTCCTCTCCCAACGTTTCCAGCCGCTCCTTGACTTGCGTGTACATCGTCGCATCGTGCAGCACGTTTTCATTCGTGTACAAAGAGACGCAAAAAAGCAGAAAAAAGCAGGCGAGCACGCAGACGACGTTTTTCCAGAACAGCCCCGTCCGCTCCTTCGACGAGACGAACAGAAAGGCCGCGTACATCAAGACCGCACTTACAATCGCCGCCTTGGACAAGGAAGCGGCGATCACGCTCAACGAGCAGCCGATGACCATAAACAAATAGATGGCTCGGACGGGAAAGAACCGCGCACAAAACAGGCAAATCCCCAGGCAGAGCAGGCCGAAGTACCCGAGCTGGTTCGGATTGTTGAAAAACAGCGACTGGCGGAAGTCATGCTCCCCAGGCGCCAGCCCGAGCAAGAGCGCAAGCGTCTGGACCGCGAGCGAGCAAGCGACGGACCAGAACAGCCACTGCGCATATGCGCGCGGCTCGAGCTGGCCCAAGACGACGACGGTCAGCAGGACGGCCCCGTTGTACCAGTACCATTTCGTGGACTCGAACACTTCCATGGCGCCGCCCAGCGCAATCGCCCACAGGCCGTTGACCAGCAAAATATCGTACAAAAACGCGAGCGTCAGCAGGACGAAAAACAAATACTTGCGCTGCAACTGGTTGACGCGAAACAAAAAGGTGTAGGCAATGAGCACCAGCATGATAAAATCCGCTATTTGCGGGTTGCCGCTCGGGAAGAGGTAGAAGGGCTTCAGCAGTACGTAGAGGAACAGAAGAACCTTGTCCAGCGAGAGCTTCACGTTGCCCATCCTCACATATGGGCCAGATGATTCGTGAAATGAAGAATGCGCTTGTAATCCCCCCATGTATCAACCTCTGCCCAAAACAGCCCCGGCGGAATTTGCGCCACATGCACGTCTCTTTCGCCCAAAAAGGAGTAAAGCACGTTCTCCCACCATAAATCGTGCTGCCGCTCCAGAATCAAACGTTGCAGACGCTCCAGGAACAGCGGCAAAAACTCCTGATGCAGCCGGGCGATGCCGATGTATTCGCCTGTCGTTTCTTCCAGAGGCAGCTCTTTTCCGTGCTTGTGCAGCAGGCCGTGTGCATAGCCGAATTTGTAATCGCCCTCTGCCCTGCGCGAAGGGTCCGCGAACATGACCGGACTTCTCGTCTCCTGCAACACGACGTCCAGCACTTTTTCTTCAAAATAAACATCCGCGTTGAGCAACAGACAGTCGCTGCCCGTGAGAAACTCGCGGGCGAACCAGAGCGAGGCGATACTGTTCGTGCGGTCGTAAAACGGATTGTGGAAAAAGCGAATGTTCTCGCTGCCGAGCAGACTGGTGATGACATGGGCGCGATACCCGACCACGATGGCGATCTCGTCGATTCCTTTTCGCTTCAGCTCCGAGATCGTATTCTCGATCAACGCCTTGTTCCCGATATCAACCGTGCACTTGGGACTTCCGTCAATTTGCCCGCTGATTCGCGAGCCGAGTCCCGCCGCCATGAGCAGAGCCTTCATTTACTTCCCCCTCCCTCTTGCCTCGATGCCGTGACGTATTTGACGTTCAGCTTCAGCTTGTAAAGCGCGCGGAGAAGTCCGATCAGCAGATGGTAGGCCGTCCACAAATCGAGAAACTGATGCTGGCCGCTAATTGCCCACATCACGGCTGCGATCAGCACCCCGCTCTGGAAGCCTGTCTGGGTGAGAAACAAAAAGACTCCTTCATCGACCCACTTGCTGCGCTTGCGCATGGAGACGGTTTCGTGCGAGATTTTCCCCTGGCCAAAGGCGAGATCCGAGCCATTCGTCGCCAAAATTTCCGTAAAAATCGTAAACAGGATCAAGTAGATCAAATAAGGCCCGAGCGTCGGCTGGCTTTTGGCGACCCCGTAGATCACCGCGAACGAAACGAGATACAGCGAGTAGTTCAGCCCGATATCCAGCCAGACGCCGCCCCTGCTGCTTTGGTTGTTCATGCGGGCGACTTCCCCGTCCACACAGTCAGCGAGATAGCACATCTGATAAAAAAAACAACCGATTAAAAAGGCAGCCGCCGATCCGTACATGAAGGCCGCAGCAGCGATCAGGCCGGCAGCGATTCCCGCAAGCGTGATGGCATTCGGCGAGACGCGCTGCTTTTTCGCCAAAAACAGGCTCACGTAGATGGAAATGCGCCTGGAAAAGTAGTACGACCAAAATTCCTCGCGAACCCATGGCTTTTGCACCTGAATCCGGTATTTCCGAATCTTCTCGCTGTCCCAAAACATGCTCGGATACAAGTCTTCTTTCACCGTAAGCCACCTTCTTCATGACCTCGTCTTCGTAGCAAGACGGAATTTTTTTCAGAGAAGAACGGAATATACCACGTGCGAAACCCGAAATACCGATAAGCCCAATACGAAGCGCAAATGTCCCGGCAGCTTAAACTGATCGCAGTAGCGATGGCTGCTCCCGTAATGCCGAGCCAGGGGATCAGCAGGCCGTTTCCGCAAATGTTCAGCAAGGCGGAAAAAACGAGAATATTACGCGCCGTCTTCTGATGTCCTGTCATGGTCAAGAGCGGGATCACGCTGCCCGAGGAAAAGTTGATAAACTGTCCCAGACAGAGGATGACCAGGACGAGACTGCTTGCTGCGAACTCTTCGCCAAACAGCCCGAGCAGCGGCGCGGCGAAAATGGCGACGAGCAAATTGATCGGCGCAGACGCGAAGAAAATGAGCCGATTGGCAAACGCAATCATTTTCCTCAGCCCGTCCAGATCGCCGCGGGCGTAAATCTCCGAAAATTTCGGCGAAAGCATCGTGTTGATCGAAATGAGCGCGAAGCTCGTCACCATCGAGAGCCGAATGACGACACTGTACACCCCGACTGTCTCCGCGTCCGTAAAAATTCCGAGCATGATCGTGTCTGTCCAGCTCATCACCAGCTCCATGAAGGCGCTCAAATACATCGGAAGCGCCATCGTGCAAAGCGCGCGGAAGCTGATTGCCGGACCTGCCTCCTGCTCCAGCGGCTGTACGCCCGCCCGAAAGTCCCGGGACAAAACATGCCACTTCGCCATGCCGTACAGCGTGTTCAACATGACGGCTGCTGCGAGCAAGCCGATCAGAAGCTGCGAGGTCGGAGCGAACAAAGGCAGGGCGATAAGCAGAAACAGAAGGTGCAAAAAGCGCATGCCGACGGTGTCGACGATCACGGACGCGGTCACGCGGTGCAGCGCGCGAAAAGCCGAGGCGTACAGTCTGCCGAGCGAGACGAACGGCAGCATCCAGGCGATGACCCGCAGTGTCCCGGCTGGCAGCTCGCCTGCAAACACGTAGCGGGAGATGTGCTCCGCAAACAAGTAGAACAGCCCGGACAACAACAGCGAAGGCAGAAACGTCCAAAGCGCCACCTTGCCAAAAAGCTGCCGAATCTTTGCCAGCGCTCCTTGCGCGCGGTACTCGGCCAGCAGGCGGATAATCGCCGTGTCGGTGCCAAACAGCGCCAGCACCATCCCGATATTAAGCAGGGTGATCGCAAGCGAATAGACGCCCAGATTGCCCGCCCCGTACTCTCTTGCGATAAACAACTGCAGCGTATAGAGCAGGACGAACCCGAACAGCCGAAACAAAAACGTAATCGCAGAACCGTGCAGCACTTCGTGTACATCCCGGTTGCCGCGCACTTTGGCCAGTTGCTTGTGCCAGACTAACTTGAGGGCATTCATCGGCGCTAATCGCTCCCGTTTCTGACTCGACTATTCCATGTAGCCATAACCGTAGTAGCCTTCCCGCTTCCCCAGTTTTTTGTTGTTCAGCACGACTCCGAGCAGGTTGGCGCCAGCCGTTTTCAACTGCTCGACCGCGCGAACCGCCGGGTCCCGCTTCGTCTTGCTGGCATCGACCACGAGCACGCACCCGTCTGTTTCCCGGGCCAGCACCATCGCGTCACTCACGATCAGCGGAGGACTGTCCACGATCACCACGTCAAAATTGCTGCGCAGCCTCTCCAGCAACTCCAGCAGGCGCGGCGTTCCCAGAAGCTCCGCCGGACTGTGCGGAATCGGCCCCGCGGTGATGATGGACAGGTGGGGCACGCCGGAGTCCTGGACGATGTCGGAAAACTGGCACATGCCGCTCATATAGGAGCTGACCCCGTACAGATTCGGCATCTCAAACGTGAAGTGGATACGGGGATTGCGCAGGTCGAAATCGATCAGGACCGTCTTGCGCCGATCTTTTGCCATCATCAGCGACAGGTTGGCCGCCGTGACCGTCTTGCCTTCTGATGCGCCCGGACTGCTGACCAAAATCGTCTGCAGCTTCTGCCCTTGCGTGGAAAACAAAATGTTGAGCTTCAAGGTCCGGTAGCCTTCCACCAGCGGGGAGAGCGGCTCCCAGTGAGCGATCAGCTTTTGATAGCGATCGTCAGGCTTCTGCCTTCTCATACTCGCCTCTCACCTCCTCCACCCTTTTTTGCCGAAAATGCTTTTTCGACTTCTTGTCAATGACGGCAATCGTGGCGAGCACAGGCAGTCCCAAATACTCCTCCACTTCCTTTTCCGAGCGCAGCCGGGTATCGAGATGCTCCATGAAAAACACAACGCCGATGGAAGACGCCAGCCCGAGCACGAAGCCGATGATCGAGTTGAGCAGCGGCTTGGGACTGACGGGTTTGGCCGCCGGGTTATGGCGCGCCTCTGCGAGAATGTGCACGTTGTTCATGCTCAGCATTTTGACGACTTCTACCTGAAAGGTCGTGGCAATCGTATTGGCGATCAGCACGGCTCGCGCCTGATCGGGGTCTTCCACCGTAATGGAAATCACCTGCGAATCTTTGACAGGCTCTACTTTCGTGTGCAGCAAGAGCGCCTCCATGCTCGCCCCTTGTCCGAGCGATTCCACGACCCGCTCCATCACCCGCGGGCTTTCGATGATGACCCGGTACGTCTCGATCAGCTTCAGGTTGGAATCAATCTCGGCTACGGACAATACCCCTTCCGGATTCGAGTTCAAGGAGCGATTCACCAAAATTTCTGTCTTGGCCTGATAGATCGGCGTCAACAGAAAGACGCTGACGAGTGCCGTCCCGATCGTAAAAATAGAAGTAACCAGCAAGATCACGACCCAGCGTTTGGACAAGACCAGCAATATTTCCCGCAGATTCACGGTTTCATTCATTTTGCTCCCCCCTTCGCCCCTCCAGGCTGTCACTAACTTGGTTCGGCAGTTGACTGTGGGCCGGCTCCGCCAGCTTGCGAAAAGCGGACAGTCGCTCGATCAGCTTTTTTCGCTCTTCCGGGCTGACGATATAGTAGTAGATCCCGTTGATGAGCTGGCCCTTTCCTTCCATGCGGATCGTCTCCACGCTCGATACGGCTGTGCTGTAGTTCTGGACGAGCCTTTTCATGTCGGCAAACGTCATGTTCGTCTTCACGTATTTGGCCATCGTTTCCAGCACTCCGTTCAACGTGGCGGGAGACGCCAAAGCCGCCTTCTTTTGCATCAGCGCTTTCAAAATCAACTGCTGCCGCTCGTTTCTGCCGAGATCGCCGCGCGGGTCCTCGTAGCGCATGCGCGCATAGACGAGCGCCTGCTTGCCGTCCAACTGGATGGGGCCGAGCGGGAAGTGGTAGTCTGCGTAGGTGAAGGCGAGCTGGTTGTCTACCTCGACGCCGCCCAATGTATCAATAATCCCGGCAAAGCCTTCCATATTCGCTGCCACGACATAATCAACGGGAGTCGCGATGAATTGCTCCACCGTGTCCACTGCCTGCTGCAGCCCGCCAAAAGCGTAGGCGTGGTTGATTTTATCCATCGTCTTCGTCTGGGCCATCTGCGTGCGCGTATCGCGCGGGATGCTGACCAAAAGCGCCGACTTTGCCTGCGGATTGACCGTCAGCACGAGAATGACATCCGAGCGCCCCTTGTCGTTTTCCCGCTCGTCGATCCCGAGCAGCAGCACCGTGAACGGCTCCTGCGCTTCCGCTGGCACTGACTCCTGCTGCGGAAGCGAGGACTGCGCCTGCCTGTGCAACGGCTGCTGCCCAGACGATGCCGGGGGCGCGGAAGACGCCAGCGACTTTTGCGTCCGGATCGGGACGTACATGCTCTTCGCCGTCTCTTGCAGCGACACGTACACATATGCCCCGTACCCTCCCACGGCGAGCAGGCAAGCGATTCCTCCGAGCAGCAGCAGACGTCTCCACTTCTTTTTCCGTGCTGCCCTCTTCGTCCTCGTCATCTCCATCATCCTGTCGCTACCGAATACGGCACGGGCTTTGCCTCTTCTTTCGGCTGGGAGGAAGATTGATAATTAGGAATGATTCCTTGCAATATTTCGATGATCGTGGAAGCGTCCTCGATCATCCCGCCTTTTTTCGCAAGCTGCTCCAGGCGGGAAATGGCCGTCAACAGCTCGCTCCAGGAAAAGTCGAGCGGCTTGCCGATGAAAATTCGGTCGTGGCAAGTAGAGGTCAGCCCTTCTTCTGCGGTCAACAGTTCTTCATACAGCTTTTCGCCTGAACGGATTCCCGTGTACACAACCGGGATATCTTTTTCCGGCTCCAAACCTGCCAGGCGGATCAGGTCCATCGCCATATCGACAATCTTGACGGGCTTGCCCATGTCGAGCACGAAAATCTCTCCGCCGTGCGCCAGCGCTCCGGCCTGAATCACTAGCTGGGCCGCTTCGGGAATCGTCATGAAAAACCGTTCCATGTCCGGATGGGTGATCGTCACCGGACCGCCCGCCTGAATCTGATCGAGGAAAATCGGGACGACGCTGCCTCTGCTCCCGAGCACGTTGCCGAAGCGAACGGCAGCAAAGCGGGTATGCCCGAAACGGTTGTAGCCCTGGATCAGCATCTCGGCGATGCGCTTGGTGGCGCCCATCATAGAAGTCGGATTCACCGCCTTGTCGGTCGAGATCAGGATAAAATGCTTCGCTCCCGCTTCCAGCGCGCACTCCGCGACATTTTTCGTTCCCAACACATTGTTTTTCAACGCCTCGCTCGGGTTTTGCTCCATCAGCGGCACGTGCTTGTGGGCGGCCGCATGAAAAATGACGGACGGGCGGTACTCGCTCATGATCGCAGCTATTCGCTGCCGGTCGCGAATATCCGCAATCAGGCTGATCGTAGGCAGCTCGGGAAACAGCCGCCCCAGTTCCAGGCTGATTTCAAAAATGCCGTTTTCCTCATTCCCGAGCAAAAGCAGCTTCGCCGGGCCGAAGCGGGCGATCTGGCGGCATAGCTCCGAGCCGATCGAGCCCCCGGCCCCTGTGACGAGCACGACCTGCTGCCGCAAATAGCCGGTGATTTCCTCCAGGTTGATCTCCACTGGCTCGCGTCCCAGCAAATCCTCCAGCCTGACGTTGCGAATCATGTTCATGCTGATTTTGCCGCTGAGAATATCGGAGACGTGCGGCAAAATTTTGACGCTCGCTTTCGTCGTTTTGCAAATGTCAAAAATTTCGCGGATCGTCTGCCGGGAAGCGGACGGCATGGCGATGACGATATCCGAAATGGCCTGCCGCTGCACGATGCGGGGGATGTCCTCTCTTTTTCCGACGACGGGCAAGCCGTACACGCGCAAGTTTTGCTTGCTCGGCTCGTCATCAACGAACGCGATCGGCCGCTGCTCGGACAGAGGCGACCGCCTCATCTCGCGAGCGACCAGCACGCCTGCGCTGCCCGCTCCGACGATCAGTGTCCGCCTGCGGTCCTGGCTTCTTTTTTCCCGCTCCTCGTTCCACCACTTCCAGACGAAGCGCAAGCCCGTAATTCCCGCCAGCACGAACGTCCACGTAAGCAAAAACAGCGAGAGCGGAAAACGGACGGACAAAAACAGCCAATGTCCCACGTTGTTCAAAACGAAGCTGAGCGCAAGGATAGACAGGCTCGTCGCCTTGACAATCGAAACAAGCTCGTTTGCGCTGACGTAGCGGTAGACGGGACGGTACAACTCGGCCACGTGCATCCCCGCCAAAACGAACAGTACATGTCCGATTATCAGATACATCGGCTGATAATCGCCTATTTCCGCAAGTGAAAAATCAAATCGAACCAGGCAGGCCAGCCATACAGCTATACTGATAATTCCTGCGTCCGATAAGCTTAACCAGAATCTTCTCTTCCGGTAGCTCATATTCATCGCTCCAGGCTGTCTGCATTCGTTCATCGTGGCTGGCTCTACAAACGCCAGACAACGATGTCAGACGGGCATGTTTTTTGATTCAGCACGCTTTTCACATCCGCGATCACGCCGCACCTTCCGTGCAGCAAAGACGACAGTTCCTCCCAGCCAAGATGCGCGTACTTCGCGTGCGGAACGGCCAGAACCAGTGCGTCGGCGGGCTGCAAATCGTCCCAATCCCGAAGCCTGATGCCGTACTCCGCCCACGTCTTCGCCGAGTCCGCCAGATCGTCCGTCACCTGCACCTCGACCCCGAACTCCCGCAGCTCGTGGACGATATCAATGACCCGGCTGTTGCGAATATCCGGGACATTTTCCTTGAAGGTCATCCCCAAAATCGTCACCCGCGAGCCTTGAATCGGGATATGGCGCCAGATCATCTGCTTGACCAGGGAAGTGGCGACGAATTTTCCCATGCCATCGTTAATGCGGCGTCCCGCCAGGATGACCTGCGGATGATAGCCGACGCTCTCGGCCTTATAGGTCAAATAGTACGGATCGACTCCGATGCAATGGCCGCCGACCAGCCCTGGCGTAAACCGGAGGAAGTTCCACTTCGTTCCGGCCGCTTCCAGCACGTCCGCTGTCGCGATGCCCAATCGGTCAAAAATGATTGCCAGCTCGTTAATCAGGGCGATATTCAGATCGCGTTGCGTGTTTTCGATGACTTTGGCAGCTTCTGCGACCTGGATGGAGGACGCTTTATGAATGCCTGCCTCTACTACCAGCGCGTACATGTCGGCAATCTCGTCGCAAGTCGCCCGGTCCTGGCCGGAGACGACCTTGACGATCCGGGCGAGCCTGCGCTCCCTGTCCCCGGGATTGATCCGCTCGGGAGAATAGCCGACAAAAAAGTCTTCGCCTGCGCGCTTCCCGGACGAGCGCTCCAGCGCTGGAACGCACACTTCCTCTGTCGCGCCAGGGTAAACCGTCGATTCATAGACGACAATCGTCCCAGGCTGCATATGCTTCCCGACCGTTTCCGAGGCGAAGAGCAGCGCGCGCAAATCGGGACGTTTGGCCTCATCGACTGGCGTAGGCACGGTGACGATAATAAAGTCGCACTCCGCAAGCCTGGCGGGATCATCGGTGTAAGTGACGCTCGTGCGCGCCAGCTCCTCCGCCGTATGTTCCCCCGTCTCGTCCCGGCCCGTCTGCAACGCAGCGATTCGTCTCGCGTCCACATCGTACCCGATCACAGGCAGCTTTTCCCCAAATGCGACCGCAACAGGCAATCCGACGTACCCGAGTCCTACGACTCCTACTTTTTTACGCATGGGCGTCACCGTAATAGTGGAGGTACCAATCGACAAAGCGGGAAATCCCTACCTCGATTGGCGTCTGGGGGCGGAAGCCTGTTTCCGCATAAAGGGCATCAACGGAGGCAAATGTAGCCGGAACGTCGCCCGGCTGGATGGGCATATAGTGGCGGTTTGCGGGTTTGTTCAGCTTTTGCTCCAAAATCGCCAGGAACTGTAGCAGTTCTACAGGCTGATGGTTCCCGATATTCAAAACCTGGTGCGGCGGCTTGCCGTCCTGCGGCTCTGGCTGCCGTCCCATGAGCCGGTGGATTCCCTCCACTACATCGTCAATGTACGTAAAATCTCTTATCATTTTTCCGTGGTTGAACACGCGGACAGGCTCTCCCGCCAGGATGGCCCTGGTGAATGTGTACAGCGCCATATCGGGGCGTCCCCACGGTCCGTACACGGTGAAAAAACGCAGTCCTGTCGCAGGAATGCCGTACAGGTGGCTGTACGTGTACGCCATCAGCTCGTTCGCTTTTTTCGTCGCGGCGTACAGGCTGTTCGGCTCATCGACCGGGTCTGTCTCGCAGAAAGGCAGCTTTTTGTTGCCTCCGTACACAGAGCTTGACGAGGCGTAGAGCAAATGCTTGACTCCCGTCTGTCGGCAGCCTTCCAATATGTGCAGGAAGCCCGCGATGTTGGAGGTTGTGTAGGCATGCGGATTTTCCAGGCTGTAGCGGACGCCAGCCTGCGCCGCCAGATGGATGACCCGTTCCGGTCGTATTTTGCGAAACAACCCGTCCATTGTCGTCTGATCGGCAATATCTGCTTTATAGAAGTGGAACTGTTCGAACGCGTGGAGCATTTCCAGCCTTTTCGCCTTCAAGCGGGGATCGTAGTAGTCGTTGCAATTATCCACCCCCCATACGACTTCCCCTCCTTCCAAAAGTCTTTTCGCTACGTGAAATCCGATGAAGCCAGCAGTGCCTGTCACTAAAATCGACATACTTTCCACCTCTTTGCTTATTCATACGGAGGTTCTAGGACAAATATGCCAGCAGGATGAAAGAGGTCGCAGGACGACTTGCACACGCCCTGGGCAAACGGTCACCTTTTTTGCAAAATGGTTGTCAACATTTTTTCGTTTTTGAATGAAATGAAAGAAAGACAATCTTGTGTTGTCGAATTGACGAGATGGAGGGAATGGGTGCATGATGCTTGATGTGAAGACGTATGGCGCAAGGGGAGACGGGGTGAGCGATGATACGCAAGCGCTTTCGGCCGCTCTGGCAGCCGCGGTCCAGCAGCAACTTCCGTTGTATTTACCGCCCGGGACCTACGTCATTGAACCTATGAGACTGGCCGTCACACTAGAAAAAGGCAAAAGCCTGGTGATGCAGGGCGCCGGTCCTTTTTCCGTTTTGAAGCGAAAGGCCAATTCTACTGCGGCAGACTGGCGGTGGCTGTTTTCGATCACCTCTGCGGGCGGGGACGCTGATTCGTTCGTCGTGTCCAATCTGAAAATCGACTCCAATGCGCGCGAAAATCCTGTGCCGCAAGACCCGTACGCCTACGAGCACTCCGCCGACTTTTACATTCGCGGCGACGGGCCTGGCAGCTATCTCAACTACGTGCTGCTGCAAAACATCTGGTGCACGGACGGGGTCGCCGACCATTTTTACTTCGCCGGGGAGGCGAACTGCTACGTCCGCTCGGTTTCCATCAGCGATTTTTACAGCGACAGCCGGACGCGCACCCGCTCGGACATTACCGTAACGGGCGGCCTGGAACGGCTGAACGCCGCCAATGTACTATGCGACCGCTTTGAAGTCGAACTGAACGAAGCCTACGACGGCAGCCGTCCGATGCTGGTGAACCTGAGCAATGTCCACTGTCGGCAGCAGCTTGATCTGGAGGGACATACGTCTGCGCCGATTGTCGTGCAGGCGAGCCAGCTCGTTTCCATGGCGAGCTTCAGCCTGAGCTGTTTGACGGGCACGATCAGCGCCTCCACCTTTTACACCGCTGCCGATCAAAAAAACCGCGTCAATTTCATGCGGAACATGACGTTCGCCCACTGCAAATGGGTCCTGCACACGACCGCGCAAGAAGCGGCCAGGACGGTTGGCAGCGGCCTTTCCGTCGACTACGACAACGTCGGCCTAGTGTTCGACGGTTGCAGCTTTGAGGCAGCAGATACCGCCGCTGTCATTGACGGCTACGCGCTCAGCGTCGATCCGTGGGATGTCCCGTCCGAGAGAGTTATTACCGTCCGCAACTGTTCGTTCGATACGCGGCTCAGGCAAAACCTGTTTTTGAACCGCTGCGGGCATGTTTATTTGGAAAACAACCGCTACTCCGGCTCCAATCATGTCATCTCCCTGTATGGCTCCGGCTCCTATCCGCTTTTTCTCACCGTAGACGGCGGAGACTTCAGCCAGGTCAGCGGAAAGATGTTCTACCACAAAACCGCAGACAAAATTACGCTCTCTATGAAAAACGTGCCTGTCCCCATCAGTCTGACGAGCGGTTACAGCTCTGACAACTCTTCCTATCTCCCCAGCGTGGCGATGAACGAGCGAATCGTCTACGCCAGCACGCCTCCCAGCTCATCGGTGAAATACGGCGGGATCAAAGGCGACACACTCCGGCTGATAACGCCTGTCAACGGGCAGCCGTGCGAGTGGATCGCGACCACGACAAACAAGACCGCCTGCACGTGGCTGGCGACCAAGACCGCGAAAAGCTAACCCCGACTTTCTGACTTTCCCTTGCAAAACGTGCCGGCGCCAAGCCATTTGGCGGAGCCTTCGTTGTACGCCTACTGGTTAAGAAGCTGTTGCATGCTTATCTGCACAAAAAAAACATCTCTCCTCCCTGCTTGCGCACAGGGCAGAAGAGATGTTTTTTACTAGGCGATCCGCTCCAAATCCGGATTGTACCGCTTCACGTATTCGTAGATTTCGTCGTTTTGCAGACGTACCTGACCGAGTGCTCCCACCCGTCCCGCCAGATGCTGGGCAAGCTGCTCCGCGCCTTGCCCGATGCGCCTTTTCGCCGCTTCGGGCAACGTCAACACGTGCGGCACGAGCAATTGCAGGTACCAAACTCCTTTATCTTCCTCGGACACGTCGATTTCCAGCTCCATATCGCTGCTGTCGAAATCGTAGAGGTGGTTGAACAACGCTTCCCTCGTTTCTTGTGTCAGGGAGGAAATGTCGAGTTTCTCCACGCTCAAGTAATACTCCTCGTTGAACAACACGATCTGGTCATCGATTTGCTGATACTTTTTTGCAAGCGGATTCATTGTCTTGGTCCCCTTCCAGCTATCGCCACAATCTATCCTATAGCATATATGCTGCCGAATATTTCGGCAACGAATTTGACAGAAAATGTTGAATATTCCTCCTGCTCCCCCGATATCCGCGTGACAGCGGGATGGCACGCGTGCCCCTTCATGTCACGGACTGCTTTGAACTGTCCAAAGCGACGCGCTCCCTCCTATGTTTTGGGATGAAGCTGATCCACAATAGAGACACCCTATTTTCATGAACACGGCAGCCGTTGGTTGTGATGAACTGCCATCGTTCCCGGACGGAGGCAATTTTCTATGTTCGAATTGCTGGAAAGTGTTGTTTTTTTGATAGTTTTAGCAAACAATAAACATAGTTGTAAATATTTTCTTAATAGAATCCGATAACTATACCACACGATTGAAAACGTTTTTTCGAAAATAACGAAAATAAAATCAATAGGTGTCGGGATACAAACGGACAATGCTGAAGGGATTCGATATGGATGGGTCCAAATAACGTCTTCCACCTTTTCAGAAACGCAAACTATTTGAAACTTTTTCTCGCAGAATTTACTTCGCAACTGGGAAATGTCATCGGGATTATGGCGATCACATTTTATTTGCTTGATAAATTTAGCCAACAACCGTACTACACTACCATGAAAGACATGATGCATGCCGCACCCGCATTGGTCGTTTTTCTGTTTATCGGCGTTTTTGCGGATCGCTTTGACCGTCAGAAAATAGCGGTCCATTGCGATCTGATTCGCGCATTTCTCACTGTATGTCTAATGATTTGCATTTGGTACAATTCGCTTGCCTTCATTTTTTTAGCCATTTTTCTCCGAAGTGCTGTAGGGAAATTTTTTCCTCCCGCCCAAAGTGCAATCATTCAAGGCGTACTATCAAAAGAAGAATATCCCCTTGCCGCTGGATTAAACTCTATGCTCGGAAGTGTATTTTTGCTTTTCGGGAGTGGGATCGGCGCGGTAGTCTATTGGAATTTGGGAGTCCAAGGTGCATTTTTGCTGGACTTCATCTGCTTGTTGATTTCAGCCATGCTCATTTATTCGTGCAAAATCGAGCTATCTGTTCGGAAACCGAACGGGAGCACCGATTGGAAAGGACTACATACAATTAAAGCACTGTTCACGGATTTTATTGAGGGGGTAAAATACATTGTTTACGATCGGGTGTTGCTGCTGCTAACGCTTGGTTCTGCCATACTGGGAGTAGTCAATGGAGGAATAGGAATCATTCCTATTTTTATCATGAAATACAAACTGTCTCCCCATTTCTACGAGGAAATGTCCGTAATCGAAACGATCGTTTTCGGAATCGGCATCTTGCTGGGAAGTGCGCTAAGCCCCAAAGTTACGAAGAGAATCAAACTGTACATGGTATTGACTTTCAGCCTGATTTTCTCGGGAATCTTCGTCATCCTCGCAGGCTTGTCCCCTACGATTGTTCTATTCTTGATTTTTCACTTTTTCTTTTCCGTTGCTGTGGCGTTTATTAACATTTCTTTTTATGGATGGATACCGCAAATGGTGAATCCGAACATGATGGGAAGATTTCGGGGGATTCTTGACCCCGTATCGAGTTTGTTTCAGTCACTGTCTCTGGCCTTTATTGCTTGGACTTTCCCGTCTATGCTTCGCATTGAAATGCTCTTTGGCGTCGTTGGCGGAGCAATGCTGCTTTTAGGGATGCTATATCTTTTTACAATCCCTTCATTCGTACAAACGAAAGAAGAAAAGTACGAAGTTCCATCCTAACGGTAAAATACGATCCGGCTATTGGAAAACTTGGCTGCCCCAAGCCGTGGGTCCAGCCAAGTTGGCCTTATACTGGATGAGTTGGATCAGAATCTTATCCATTCTTAAACTTATGGACAAAAAAGCTTGCCGCCCTGGGCAAGCTTTTTTGCTTCCTTGACCTTTCTTCTTTACAGCAAAGTCGAGCCGTCCACCACTGCTTGCGCGTCCTCGCGCGTGATGAGCACCGCCCGCGCCTTGCCTCCGCTCTGTCCGGCGACGTAGCCGTCTGCCTCCATCATTTCGATCAGGCGCGCTGCGCGGTTGTAGCCGACCCGGAAGCGGCGCTGCAGTCCCGATGCCGAAGCCTGGCCTTGTTCCGCCACAAACAGGAGCGCCTCCATGTACAGCGGATCGTCGCCCACATCGTAGGATTGCACCTGCTGCTCCAGGTCTTCCTTGCTGAAAAGGTACGCCGGCTTTCGCTGCTTCTTGATCGTCTGCGTAATTCTTTCGATCTCGTCGTCGGAAACAAAGTTGCCCTGCAAGCGCACAGGCGTCGTGCCGCTCTCCAGAAACAGCATGTCCCCTCTGCCCAGCAATCGTTCTGCCCCGGACTGGTCGAGAATCGTGCGCGAGTCGACCTGGGAGAATACGGCAAACGCCAGGCGCGTCGGCACGTTTGCCTTGATATTGCCCGTGATGACGTCCACGGACGGGCGCTGGGTCGCGAGCAACAAGTGAATGCCGCAGGCGCGTGCCTTTTGCGCGATCCGGATGATGCAGTCCTCCACGTCTTGCGGAGAAACCATCATCAGGTCTGCCAGCTCGTCGATGATGATGACGATATACGGCAACTGGTCGTCTGTCGTCTGGTTGTAGCGGTCAATATCCCGCACACCTGCGTCGACGAACAAAGCGTAGCGCTTTTCCATTTCCTCGACGGCCCATTTCAGCGCCGCTGTCGCCTGCTTGGCCTCCGTCACCACAGGCGTCACGAGATGCGGCAAATGGTTGTACGGTGCCAGCTCGACCATTTTCGGGTCGATCAACAGCAGTCTGACTTGCTCCGGCGTCGCCTTGTACAGCAGGCTGACAATGATCGAGTTGATGCAGACGCTTTTCCCCGATCCGGTCGAGCCTGCGATCAGGCCGTGCGGCATTTTTTTGATATCGGCAATAATCGGCTCGCCGCCGATGTCCATGCCAAGCGCCACGGCCAATGGCGATGGATGCTGCTGAAATTTTTCCGAGCCGATGATTTTCTCGATCAGCACGGGCCGGCTCGCCAAGTTCGGCACCTCGATCCCGATGGCGTTGCGGCCTGGAATCGGCGCCTCGATGCGAATGTCCTTGGCTGCCAGATTCAGCTTGATGTCGTCGATCAGACTGGTAATTTTGTTCACCTTCACCCCTGGGGCCGGCTGCAACTCGAAGCGCGTGACAGACGGGCCTTTGACGATGCCGACGACGCTCGCGCTGACGTTGAAGTTGGATAAAGTCTCTTCCAAAAGCAGCTTTTGCAGTTGCGTATGCTCATCGTCGTCATCGCTTATCGGCGGGCTCGGATTGAGCAGCGCAAGCGTCGGCAGGCAATACGGCGGCTCCTGGCTATCCGCTGCGGCTGGTGGCTGCGGCTGAGAGTGAGGGCCGGGGGATGGTGTGGTTGCCGCACCTGGGGCGCTTGGAGTACTTGCTGTACCTGGCGCACTTGGCGTCACCAATCCAGGCGCTGGCTGCGCTGTGCCCTCATCTTTTTGCCCGGCGCTTGGCAGTTCGGTCACTGGCGGTAACGGCCTTGCGATCTGTGCCTGCAAAGCGTCTGGGGCAGCAGCCTCGGAAACCGAACTCGCCGCCTGCGCCGCAGCAGAAGCTTCCACCTCGGCATCCGGCATGGCCCGCGCCAGCAGGCGATTGACGTCGTATGTGTAGGCTGGCGCCTGCTTTTCTTCTTCAGCGGAAACGGGCACATTGTCGCTGTTGATTGGCCGGACCGTGTCGCTGCCGCCGGACGGAACAGCAGGTTGGGCGGCTTCGCCTTCCTGAATGCGCTCGTAGGCAGCCGTTATGCCTTGCTCGATCCCAGTGCGCACAACGTCGCCAAGCGCTGCGACCAGCATTTGCTGTGTTGCGGTTTGGCTCGGTTGCTCCGGATAGGTTGGTCGCTCCGAATCGTTTGGTTGCTCTGCTTGCTGCTCTGGCCGCGATGGGAGTGCCGCTTCTCGGCGTGCCCCCAGCGGGGACTCGGGTGCTATGAGAGGGGAAGTCTCCCCACTTGCTTCCGCTTCGTGCAGCTCAGGGACCATTTCCACAGTCGCTTCGGGTTCTTTCGCTGTTTCTGCCGCTGCTTCAACTGCTTCCGTTATTTCGGATGCTCCAACCGTTTCGGTCGATCTGGCTATTTGCGCTGCCCCGGTTGTTTCCGGTTCGCCAACGTCGTCCGCTGCGCCAACTGTTTCTGTTGCACCAGCAGTTCCCGTTGCGCCAACTGTTCCGGCAGCTCCAGCAGTCTCCGCAGCTCCAGCAGTTTCCACTGCTCCCACTGCCTCCATCGCTCCACCAGTTGCCGCGGCTCCCGTCACACCTCTCACTCCGGCCGCTGCCATTGCTTCTCCTTCCAGCAACTCGGCCCCATTTTCCAAACCACCCACTACTTCGCCACACTGCTCACTCGCGCTGCCAAAATCGGCCGCGGCCCTCGCTCCACTTGTTGCGCCTGCCACACTGCCACCTTGAAGCGCTGGTTCCTCACCCTTGGCTGACACGGCTTCACCCGTTTTCACTTCTTCTACCTCTACGCGCTCTGCGCGCCCATACAGCTTTTCCGTAACAGCCCTATCCTGCACAAAGACACGACTTTCTCCTTCCACAACTCCTGTCTCCCCAACCGCAAGCGACTCCGCTTCTTGCCGCAGGCGGACACGCTCCTGCTCTGCGCCCCCCAACTCCCGGAACTGCACCGCAGGCTTGTCCAACGCATCTTGCTCTGATTCCACAACTGCCGCAGCGGCCGCTTGCGCTTCGGCTTCCGCCACCACGTCCGCTTGCCGCTCAAACGACCGGGCGGTACGATCCGCCTGCCCGTTGCCGCTCTCCGCTTTTCCATCCATCTCAATGACGGATTTGCCGCCGCTGGCATTTCCGTCAGTCTCCCTATCCTGCGCCACCGTTTTCTGCTCAGGAAAATACCGCTCGCTAATTTCCTGTTCCCACTGCTTGATCTGCTGCAGATGCTCTTCCTGCTCCAGTCGCGGATACACCACTCCCCCTGTTGTGTGGATGCGGTGCTCCGCCTCGCGTGTAGACGGGGTGATCTTGCCGTAAACAGGCGAGACGATCTCCGACGGGCGGTACGCCTTCTTTTCCTGCGGCGTCAGCGAAGTGCGCTGCGCGCTTTCCGTCTGTCTGGCTGGCTGCCAACGATGGCTGTCGCGCTTGTGCTCGGCAGAGACAGCCGGCTTTCTGTCTGCGAATGTCTCCGCCTGCTTTTCCGGCACCTGTTCATCGCGCGGACGAAGCGTGTCCCGCGCACTCGCTCCCCGCTCGCGCGCAGCCGACTGGGCGCGCACGGCGTCGTCTGCTGCCTGCTGGTTCCTTCTTTCTTTTCGCCTGTTCTCCAAATAGTCGTCCGGCACGACAGGAAAGCGAAACTGGCGCTCCCTGCGCGGACGCACATCGTCTATATTGCGATTATTCACCCGTTCTTTCGGGTAAATGCTTTTTGTCTTCGCCTGGGGCTGACGGGGTGCGGGGCTTGCAGGGGGACTTGCCGCTGGACGCCCTTCCACTGTCTCTTCATGCTCTTCTTCGCCCTGAAAAAATTTCATCAGCTTTTGAAGCCACAACCACATGCTGCAACGTCCTTTCTTTGCTAACCATCTATTCCCTCTCATCTTACCATGAAACAAGCGGCGATTTAGGCCGATTGTGATTTTTTTCCGTATTTGCGAAACCTTTTCTTTCTTTGGACGTAATAGATAGAGGGAACAAAAACAAATACATAGGGGAGGAACACACATGTGGAAAAAGGGGAGCGCCCTGCTGCTCGCGGGGATGCTGGTACTGACAGGATGTGCTGGTGAAGCTTCACTGGTGCGCGATTCTATCGTGGCATCCATTGATAAACCAAACTACGATTTCCAAGGAACCTTGAAGCTGACAGGCGACGTAGACAAATTGCCGGAAGCTTTCGGGGAAGCGACACCGGACAAACAGGGACAAGCGATCTTGTCTGCCATGAAAGCGGGCGTGACTGTAAAAGGATCCCAGCTCGATCTGAAAAATGCGAAGGTTCAGTTTGAAGTGAACGACGACAAGGTACTGCGCGACAACAAGCTCTGGACTGGCGACAAAAAAGCGTCCGTCGAGCTGGTAGTCAGCGATGACAAAGTATTCGTAAAATCTCCGCTCGACAGCAAATACTTGCTGATCGACGCGAACGCTTCCGGCGCTCTCACTGGCGTGAACGGAAACGACAAGGTGAACCCTGCCAAGCTGAAAGAATACCAGGACAAAATGAACCAGTTGACGCTGGACTTCATCAAAAAATACGTGGGCAAGTACGGCTACAAGCTGGCTGACGCGAAAAACCTCGGCATCGAAACCGTCACGCTGCCTAACGGCGAAAAAGTAGAAGCGACTCACGTAACGGTGAAGATCGACGCCAAAGAACTGGTGAAAATGTTCTTCTTCACAGCCAACGACGCGGTAGCGAGCCAGGACGTAAAAGCGTTCGCAATCGACATGATGGTTCTGACCAACTCCCTGACCGAAGAAATGTATCCGGAAATGGGCAAAACGACCGAGGCAGAAAAACGCGCCAACGCCGAAGCAACCGTCACCGAAGGCTTGAAAGAAGCAAAAGCATGGCTGGACGAAACAGGCAAAGTGTACACGCCTGAAAAAATCGTAGAAGAAATGAAAAAAGAAGGCTTCCACAACCTCGCTTGGAACCTCGACTTCTACGTAGACAAAAACAAAATGCCTGTGCACCAAAAGAGCGACCTGAGCGTAACCTTCCAGGCGCCTGAAATGAAACAACCGCTGACAATCGGTCTGTTCGCCGATCAATACGCATACAACTTCGGAAAAGCGACCAAGTACGACGTTCCGGCAAAAGACGCTGGCCTGACAGCAGAAGACTTGTACAAAGACGAAAAAGCGATCAACAACTTCAGCGACAAAGGCTTCATGCGCCTCTTCGCGCAAAGCATGCTGGACGATCTCAAATGGCAAAAAGAACTGGAAGCCGAGTGGGCGGAAGAATTGGAAACAACCACCCCTTAATTCCATCCACAGCCAAAACAAAAAGCACGGCGCATTTACGCGTCGTGCTTTTTCTCATAGGTGAGGATTCCCGCCTGTTCCAGATAGGCCAGAACGGCAGCAACCGACTCTTCAATCGTCTGTTCACTGCTCTCCACCACAATCTCCGGCTGCAGCGGCTCCTCATACGGAGCGGAGATTCCCGTAAACTGCCCGATTTCCCCGCGCCGCGCCTTTTCGTACAGTCCCTTCACGTCCCGGCGCTCGCACTCTTCCAGCGGGCATTTGACGTACACCTCGATAAACTCTCCCGCCTCTACCAGACTGCGCGCCAGTTCGCGATCCGAACGATAGGGCGAAATGAATGCCGTCAACACAATCACGCCTGCATCCACGAACAGTTTGGCTACCTCGCCGATGCGGCGAATGTTCTCTTTGCGGTCTTCTTCTCCGAAGCCAAGCCCTTTGTTCAAGCCGTGGCGGATGTTGTCGCCGTCGAGCACGTAGCTGGCCAGGCCCCGCTGATGCAGCTCCTGCTCAACCGCATTGGCCAACGTCGATTTTCCGGCGCCAGACAGCCCCGTGAACCACAGGACGCAGCTTTTGTGCCCTGCCCGCCTCTGCCGATCTGCTTTCGTCACCGTCGTCGGATGCCAAACGATGTGGGCAACTCCTTCCTTTGCCATGAGCGTCCCCCTTTCTCTTTTCCTGAAAAAAACTCCATCCTTCTCGGTTACACCGAGATCGGCCGCAGTCCTTCGATCAGCACGCGCGCTACTTCCGGACGGCTGAACTCAGGAGGCGGCGCTTCGCCGCGCGCCAGCATTTCCCGCACCTTCGTACCCGACAGCGCCACATGATGTTCTGAACCGTGCGGGCACGTTTTCGCTGATGCCATATTGCCGCAGGTCGAGCAGTAAAAGCTGTTCTCAAAAAACAGCGGCGTGATCCCCAGTTCTTCGGGCTGGAACTGGCGGAAAATGTGCTGCGCGTCGTATGTACCGTAATAGTTGCCGACGCCCGCGTGATCTCTGCCGACGATAAAGTGGGTGCAGCCGTAGTTTTTGCGCACCAAGGCGTGGAAAATCGCTTCGCGCGGCCCGGCGTAGCGCATGGCGGCAGGGAAGACGGCCAGCTTGACCCGATCAGCCGGGTAGTATTTTTCCAGAAGCACCTGATAGCTGTTCATCCGCACATCGGCCGGGATGTCATCTGCCTTCGTCTCACCGACGAGCGGATTCAAAAACAGGCCGTCGACGATCTCCAGCGCCGATTTCTGGATGTATTCATGGGCGCGATGCACAGGATTGCGCGTCTGGAAGCCGACGATCGTCTTCCAGCCTTTTTCGGCGAATGCGGCTCTCGTCTCGGCAGGGTCAAAGTGGTAGTCGGCAAACGGCCCTTTGTCAGCCCGTTTGACCAAAGTAATCGGCCCGCCGAGGTAAATATCGGGGCGGCCCAGCAGCTTTTTCACCCCAGGGTGATTTTCGTCATCCGTGCCGTACACGAGCCGGGCTTCCTGCCGTTTGTCCGGCGAGTAAATGTCGGAAATCTCCAGCAAGCCGTACACCTCTTTCTGATAGACCAGACGCACGGTATCTCCTGGCTGAAGCGCGCCTGCCACGGTCGCCGGAACAGGGAGCGTAATCGGAATGCTCCAGACGGTGCCGTCCGCGAGTCTCATCCGCTCGACGACGGATGTGTAGTCATGGCGATCCAAAAAGCCGCGAATCGGGCTGTACCCTCCAATGGCGATCAGCTCCAGGTCTGACAGCGCAAAAGCGTCCAGCTCGACATCGCCCGTCGCGCGCGACAGGTCGGCAGTCGGATCAAAACGGTTTACCAGTACGTTTCCATGCGGGATGCTACCACTCACATTCAAGCCCTCCTCATCCATATCCGTTGTTCTCTTTTCCCACGCTTACTTGGCGAGATGCAGCCCGCACTCGGTCTTGCCCAAATGCGCCCAGCGGCCCGCCCGCTCGTCCTCGCCCGCTTTGACCGGACGCGTGCACGGCGCGCAGCCGATGCTCGGATAGCTTTGATCGTGCAAGGCATTGTACGGCAATTCAAACACGCGGATGTACTGCCACACCTCATCTGCCTTCCAGTGGATCAGCGGACAAATTTTCAGCGACTGAAACTTCTCGTCGCGATTGACAAACTGGACGTCCGCCCTCGTCGCGGACTGCTCCCTGCGCAGCCCTGACATCCAGGCTACCGTCCCTTTCAGCACGCTTTCCATCGGCTGTACTTTGCGCAGATGGCAACACAGATCGGGCTGGGTTGTCCACAGCTCGTCGCCGTATTCCGCTGCCTGCTCGGCGAGCGAAAGCTGTGGCTCCTTGATCGTCAATTGCAAGTCGGGGTAGCGCGCACGCACTTTCTCGATCAATTCGTACGTCTCGGGAAAATGCAGATGGGTGTCCAGAAAAGTGACGCGAGCGTCTTTTTTTACATCGCTTATCATGTCGATGAGCACCATCGCTTCTGCCCCAAAGCTGCACGAATAGACCAAATCGTCGGCAAACGTCTCGTAGGCCCACTTGATGACATCCACGGTATCTCCCTTGGCGAGACTTTTGTTGATCGCAGCGAGCTGCTCGGCTGTCGCCGTGTCGTAGTGTAGACGGCTCATATGCCCCCTCCTTGATCGTTGATGGAACTGCTTTCCCTGCGAATCAGCCGGATCAGCCCCACGAAGCCGAGCGTCGCCACGAAAACACTGGCGAGCACGACCAGCGTGTACAAATCCGAACGCAGGAACAGATGGACAAAGGCGAACGAAACGACCAGCGAAGAAACTGGCGAGACGATCCAGACCATGATGATCTGCTTGATAATTCCTTTTTGCCACAAGACGAAGCCTCGCTCCGACGTGCCTACGCCTAAAATGGCGCAAGTCGTGGCTTGAGTCAGCGGCACGGGAATCCCGAACAGCGAAGCGATGATGACGAGCGTACCGCCTGTAGCCGATACCGCGCTTCCTTGCAAAAGCGACAGGGTGGTAATTTTCTTGCCGTTCGTTTCCAGCACTCTTCCTCCCAAGAGCAGACAGCCGACAGCGACGGCCAGTCCGCCGAGCCACACGCCGTTTTCGGTCGACATCAGTCCGGCTCCCACGAGCGGGCCGACAGCGTTGGCTACGTTGTTCATCCCCGCTGAAAAAGCTTCATACACACCGCAGGCGACGAGCAAAAAGGTCAGCCAGCGCTCTCCTTTGGAGCCTGGCTTTTGCAAGGACGGCCAGCGCCGCTCCACGCGGCGAATCAGCTTGCCTGCCCCGTAGGCCCCGATAAAGGCCGCCACCGGGACCACGACCCAAAAAAACAGGATGACGAGGATGTGCCCGACAAACAAAGACTGATAGGCTAGGCCCACGCCCACGATCGCCCCCACTGTCACCTCGCTGGTCGAGAGCGGAATCCCGAGCAGATTCGCCCCAAAAAGCGTCAGCGTGGCCGAAGCGAGAACGATCACAACGGCTTCGATCGTCAGCAGATTCGCAGGGATGATCCCCCCGCTGATCGTCTTGACGACCTCGCCGCCGCCCAGCACTGCCCCGAGCAAGGCCGCTACGGCTACGAGCAGCATGGCGAGCAGCTTGTTTTTGACTGCCCCGCTGCCGTACGCGGCCCCCATCGAGGCTGCGGTCCCGCTGGCTCCAATATTCATGGCGAAAAACAAGGCGATGGCGATGGCGACGTAACTCCAATCCACGAAGAGCACTACCTCCTTTCATGCCAATCTGTTGTTACGTAAGAAAAGAAGGGGTGCCGTACAGCTTGCATGCTGCGCTGGCGACCTGCTCTCGCGAATGGATTCCTCGGGCCAAGCTCTCCACGTCTTCGGCGATGACGACGCGCCACCCCATTTGTCTCGCCACCTCCTGCGTCTTCGCATCGGCGCAAAAAAGCGGCACACTCTCCCAACCCGCTCCTGCAAAATCCGCCAGGGCAGGCAAAACTTCCCCGTCAGCGGCAGCAAACCAGTCAAACGCCAGCTTTTTCATCCAAGGAACGACCGGGTGTGTCTCCTCCCACTCCAGGACGCCTCCCGCTGGCAGATGGAGGAACTCTGCTGCTGACTGGGCAGGAGTACTCCCGCATTTGGCGCGCACATGCAAAATCCGCTCCCCGCCGTTTCGCGCAAGCTCCCTGCTCATAGCCGCAGGAGTGGCCGCGTGATCGAAAACGCGCTCCGGGTACAGTCCTCTGCTCTCCAGAAACAAAGCCGCCTGCTTCCCGCGCACAGCGAGCTTGCTCGTCAGCCGCCGCAGGTCAAACCGCCGTCTGCCCAGCTCTGCCAAAAAAGCCTCCGCCTGCTGCGCATCGTCGAGCACGATCCAGCCATATGCCGTGAGGTCCTCGGAAAATTCAGCAGCATCCACAGCGAGCAAAGGGCGCTTCACGAGCGGAATCGCGATGACTTCTGCACCGAGCTGCTCCAGCCTGCCCGCCAGTGCGTCGCTGCCGCCTGCTCCGGGAATGGCCGCAAGCGCCACCCGTTGTCCGAACAGCGGCCGCGATTCGTACCAGTTGAGTTGCTCGCGCAGCCGGACGACCTCGCCCACGACGATGATGGCCGGCGCGGAAAAGCCCGCTTTGGCGACATCGCGGTCAATCGTCGCAAGCGACCCGACCAATGTCTGCTGCTCTCCTACCGTGCCCCATCTGACGAGCGCGACAGGGGTATCCCCGCTTTTTCCGCAGGCCAAAAGCTGCGCCTGGATGTGCGGCAAGTTTTTCACGCCCATGTAAATGACGAGCGTCTCCATCCGCGCCAGCGCTGCCCAGTCCGGCTCCTTGCCGGCATTTTTGTCGCACAGATGCCCGGTGACAAAGGCAACGGAGGAATTGTAGTCGCGGTGGGTTAAAGGAATCCCTGCATACAGCGGGGCCGCCATGCCGGAGGTGATCCCCGGCACGATCTCGTACGGCACGCCATGCTGTACGCACATTTGCGCTTCCTCGCCTACCCGCCCGAACATGCTCGGGTCCCCGCCTTTTAAGCGAACCACGGTTTTTCCTCGCTTGGCTTCCCGAATCAACAGGAGGTTGATCTCTTCCTGTGGCAGTGTGTGGCGGTCCCTTTCCTTGCCGCAGTAAACAAGCCGGGCGTCCCTTTTGACGTGGGAGAGAAGCAGCGGGCTAGCCAGTCGGTCGTACACGACGACGTCGGCTTTTTGCAGCGCCTCCATCCCGCGAATGGTGAGCAGTTTCGGATCGCCAGGGCCAGCCCCTACAAATAAGACTCTGCCAGCGTTCATTTTCGATCAGTCCTCCTTGCTGCCTTCCCTAACGCGAAAAGCTGTTTCGTCTTACTGGCTGAAGCGGGAGGTTTCGACGACGTAGCCGACTCCCTGCCGACCGAGCGGTTTCTTTTCCACCAGGCTCAGCTCCTTGATTTTCGGCGGAGCGATGGTGTGCCGCAGTAGATTGTTTTCCGCGGACGAAAAAGCGCGCTCGTCCGTTTTGGCAATCACGACCACGGTCAAGAGTCGGCCTTCTTCGAGCACGGCCTCCAGTTTGTACAAGTAGCTCTCGGTTTGTTCCTCTGCCATAGTAGTCCCTCATTTCCTTGGATCGGGTGTGATCGGTTATTGTCCGGCTTTGGCTTCTTTACGCCGTTTGCAAAATGCTGTCGACCTGCTCCTGGATGCGTGCCAGTCCGACCCGCTCGACGTAGCGCCAGTACTCTTCGCCCTCCAGCCGCTCTTCCTTGTAGAACGTAATCAACTGCGCCAGGAAGGCTCCCAGCCTGTCGACGGTCACTCGCGCGTTCAGCTTGCGGTTGAATTGCGGTTCTTCGAGCGTGCCGCCAACGTGGATGTCAAACGCTTCGACCATCCCCGCCGGCGTCTTGACTTTTGCCCCTTGCAGGCCGATATCGGCAATCTGCCGCTGTCCGCACGAGTTCGGGCAGCCGATCATGTGAATGCGCAGCGGCGTATCCAGTTCAACGGTGTCGTCCAAATATTGGGCGAGCGAGCGCATCCGTTCTTTCGTCTCCACGATCGCCAGGTTGCAATACTCAGTCCCTGTGCAGGAGACGGCATAGCCGACAAACGTATTCGGTTTTAGCTTGAAGCGGTTCACAATCAGCGGCTCTTCGCGGAATGCCGCCACCTTTTCCTTGGCGATGTTGCGAATGAGGACGTTTTGCGTGTTGCAGGCTCCGATCGTGCCGTCCCCGTATTCATCGGCCAGGCGCGCCAGCTCGATCAGCTCGGCAGCGTTCATCCGGCCGACGGGAACGGACAGTCCCGCATAGTAGTAGCCGGGCTGGCGCTGCTCGTGCAAGCCGTAAAAATAGCCGCCGTTCCAGCCTTTCGTCAAATCCTCTCCGCTCGTTTCCAGCTCGCCGATCAGCTTGACCAGTTCTTCCTTGAACTTTTCCGGTCCCCAGTCCGCCACCAAAAATTTCAGGCGGGCATGCGTCCGCTTCTGCCGATAGCCGAAGTCGCGGAACAAGGTCGTGACGCCTGCTGCCACCTTGACGACCTCTTCCGGCCGGACGAACACGTCAAGCTGCTTCGCCAAGTACGGCTTCGCCGACAGGCCGCCGCCTACCCAGACGTGGAACCCGATTACATCCTCGCCCGCGATGCGCTTTTTGGCGGGCGTAAAGGCGAGGTCGTTGATTTGCGCGTGGGCTGCGTTGTAGACGTTGGCGGAGATGGACATCTTGTATTTGCGCGGCAGGTTGGAAAAGTCGCGGTTGAGCAGGAAAAACTTTTCCAGCTCGGCCACAATCGGACGTGTATCCAGCACTTCATGCGGATCGATTCCGGCCAGCGGATTGCCCATGATCTGCCGCGGACAGTCGCCGCACGCTTCGAACGAAGAAAGCCCGGCCGCAGCGAGCCGATCAAAAATATCGGCCAGCGTCTCCACCGTCAGCCAGTGAAACTGGACAGCCTGGCGCGTCGTCACGTCCACGAGATCGCGGCCGTAGTCCTGGGCGATTTTCGCCAGCACTCTCGCCTGCTCGCTGGTCATGATTCCGCCGGGGATGCGCACCCGCATCATGAAGTGGCCGTCTTTCGGACGCTGCTGGTAGACTCCCGCCCACTTGAAGCGGTCCATATCAGAAGATTCAATCGATTCAAAGCCCTCTTTGGAGTAGGTATTGATGATTGTTTCGATGACGTCCAGGCCGTCTTTTTCCAGCTTGGTCAGCTCCATTTTGTTCAGGGACGGATCATCTGCCCATTTCCACTGTTTTCTCTCTGCCATGCTCATACACGCTCCTTTTTGTGAAGAGGTCTGTTACAAGTGCCGTGCGAATGGATTGGCCAATCCAGTCTGCAATCAGCGGGTGAGGCAAGTACGCGCTGCCGTTGTAGCGGTACGGCAGCTCCGCCAGCCGTGCCGGAATCGCCTTGCGGGTGAAGTACCCCTGGCTGACGAACAGAGGCAGCACGAGGACATCTCCTTTTTCTGCAAGCAGCAGGGCTTGTTCCCGCAACGTGTCCGGCCGCAGTGTCGCATATCCGGCTGCGGGGAAGGCGTAGCGGTTTTGCAGGCGAAACGTCATCCGGCGCAACAGCTTTTCCCACCGCTCCTGGCCTCCCGGCAAATCGCTGCCGTGGCCGACGAGCAACAGCGCTTCCTTGCGCGGATCGCTCGACAGCTCCTGAATGCGCTGGCTTACGATTTGCTCCACCAGCGAATGATCTTCCAGCGGCGGACACCAGAGCAGCCGCGCGCGAACCGGAATGCGCACCTGCTCCGTCTCCCAGGCGGGCCACGGCTCCAGTCCGAGCATCGCGCGTATTTCTGTCACGTGGTTGCTCCCCGCCGAAGCAAACAGGGGAACTACGACGATCCGCTTCGCGCCGGACGCCTCCAGACGCTTCCATTCGTCACTGATGCTTCGCCCCTCTACTCCCCCCAGATACGCTACCCGGGTCGGCAGCTCGCTCTGGCACTGCCTGACGGCTGACTCTACGAGACTCAGCCAGTCGGGATCGGGTGAACCGTGAGCGATTACCAAAGCCGCTGTTTTTGCCATCGGATAAACCCCTTATCCAAACCTAATTTGTAAATCATATATGTTTACTCGGAATTATAAAGGGGATGTTTTTCGCCGTCAATAATCAATTCCTATTTCTTGAAAAAAATCTTGATGAAACCTAGATTATTCATAAGACCATCACAATCGAATGAAAGCTACCTCAATGTGTAGAAATCAACTACTTCTAAAGAATGTATTGCGTTTTTGACTTGGATATAGGGCGGAAATGAATCTTTTGACTTATAGAACGCTTCTTAGATGACCGTTTGAATGGAAAAAAGGCAGACTTATCCCTTTGTACGTAACGCAATTTCAAAAATTTAGGATGTCATAGGATGTTAGGATTGGATCATCCGGAGCGTCTTGAAGAATTCCTCTTGGTAGACAAAGGATTTCGATAGCTTCAAATGAAGATATCGACCAGATTTTGTCAGTTTCGCTCCTATTTTGATCATCAAGCTTCTAAACGTTCCCATTCGGTACGATTTGATGGCAGGAGAAAAGAACAGGTTTTTCGTAGCGATATGCAAGTTATACGCAACAAGGGCCGTCATCATTCTTGCGCAGTTGGCCGTATAATCATGGCTGCTAGTATATTTACAACCGAAATCATTTTTGGCTTCCTTAATAAACAGTTCCATTTCTCCGCGTTTTTTGTAAAGACGGAAGACCGTTTTTGGGTCAGCAGTTAGGTCTGTTACGATAAAAGTATGGGTAAAGAGAAGTTCGGTTGCTTGTCTTTCATACCGAACGACTACTCTTCTTGGACGATCCCAGGAGCCTGCCTGATAATCAAACTCATCATAATGAACCTCCCACTATAAAGTAATGTTTTCTCCTGTTTTCTCGCTCATTCTCTGTTTTTTAACTTTGACATCTTAAAGCTCT